>JAUUZM010000004.1 GCA_030589965.1 Bacteroides sp. | reverse complement strand
TTTCGTTTCCATACCCATAAGCATGACCAACTCCTGAGTCGGGAATCCCTGATACAAAATCAACCTCCACATTATCTCTTCGGGCCAATGCTGCACCACAACGGTAGCGGCAGACATCCACATTAATATTTTCATAATAAGAGGTGGGATAACCATAATAGACCCAGAGAAAGGAACAAACCTGCATCTTTTTTTCCTCCGGTTTAAGGGTTTGGTATCCCTCAGCTGTAATTTCAACAATTTCTCCCGGTCCTATATAGTAATCTATCTCAAAATCTGTATTTGGGAAGGAAGAAGTCTCTGAGGCAGCTGCATAAGCCCCGTCTTTTTTACCAATCATGATAGTGGTTCGACCCAGCTTATCCCGGGCTGCAATAATGCCTTTTGGGGTCAGGATCAGAATGGAACAGGATCCTTTGACCTTATGAAAGACATTTTTAATTCCTGACACAAAATCTTCTTCTTCACAGATCAGGTTTGCAACTACTTCTGTTGGGTTTACATTGCCCTCAAAATTCTCAGTAAAATGGTTTTTTTGTCCAAGGAAATATTTTTCCAGTTCATCCAGGTTGACAATTCGGCTGACGGTCACTATTGCAAACCTTCCCATATGAGAATTAAAAAGGATGGGCTGAGGATCAGTGTCGGAAATTACTCCCAGACCCATTCTCCCTCTCAGTTTGGGTAATTCATCTTCAAATTTGGTCCTGAAGTAGGAACTTTCAATATTGTGAATTCTTCGTCTGAATCCTTCACGCGCACTGTAGAACACCATTCCGGCCCTTTTTGTGCCTAAATGGGAGTTATAATCTGTGCCAAAGAATACATCTGATACACATCTGTGCCTGGAAACAACGCCGAAAAATCCGCTCATTGGTAAGCTGAATTTGGTTAGTACTGGAATTGTTTTCTAAAGTATAAAATATATCTTTTGAAAGTCCAGCGAAGGAGTATTTAGAGATATTCTAGATACAAGGAAGGCAATCTGCAAGTTTTTATTGATCGATAAAAACAACGGGGCAGTTCACATTCATGGCAGCTTCAATAAGAATATTTGCTGCCTCTGCCGTTTCAAGGTCTTTGACAGAATCAAAATCTGCATTATCGTACACATATACAATCCACAGAGGGGAGTAGTCTTCATCTTCAGGCAGAGTAGCTATGACATTATGTGTTTGATCTGACCCGGGCTCAGTGACCAATCCGGAAGGCGGTCCGCTGGTCGGATCCTCCTCGTTGGGGTTTTCGACGAAAGTTACATAAACGGGGGAAAGAGGAACAGTACCGACGGGGGTGGTGCTAAGTTCTTTTTCCTCAAATGAGAAATAGTAAGCTATTTTGTCCTTATACCAGCCACGATGTAAATTCTTGGACTCAGTCCCCAGGCGTTTTGTAGCCGTGCTTCCTTCCGGGACAACCGGACAGTTAACCAGGGTTGTTGTTGTATCTACCGTATATCCGGAAGAAGATATTCCTGCAAAACTTGTAAGGGTATTAGCCTGGTAAGATGCCGGTACCCTTACTTTAGTCACCAGCCAGAAATCGTTATAACCGGCATCTCCGGGAATTACATCGATAATGTTTATCTGACCCTCTACCGGATCCTCTTCTCCTTCCCGGAAGAGGACATAGATGAGGGCCGGAATTGTAAGCTGAACATCAAAATTATAGTATTGCACTAACTGACCAGCAGGACCGTATGATTTTGTTATAAAAGGAATCACATCAAAATTCACCGGATCGTTAGCTCCCGGCAGAGATTCTTCAGCGCTTCGTTTCATCAGGACAGCTGCCTGGTCGCTAAAGCGATCAACAGATACTACTTCTGCTTTATCCGGGTCTTTTGGGAGAGGTTCTTCAGTTTTGTTTTCGCATGATACAATCGCCAGGATCAGGGTGGTCGATATAAGAACTAGATGTTTCATTCTGATTTAAACGTAATTTCCAGGAACTTGTTACACTTGAGTCATTCCGGATTCAGTATTGTTTTCCTCGTCCTTTTTTTGTTTGCGAAAAGCTGATGGGATAAAACTAAAATGGATACCGTATTTTTTGGCCAGGATCTCCAGTCCAACCAGGGAGAATACACCTCCTGGAAGAATTACGGCTGTTACAAATACAGAATACCTTCCCACGTCTTTTAATTGTTCAATAGCTGCTTTTACTTCTTCCTTGCTTGGGGGATCCGTTCGATCATTAAGATTCAGCTTATGTTCCAGCAGGCGGAAAAAGGAGCTGGCCATTTCCCGGGTTTCCTCAGCTTCCTGGTCTATTCCTTTCATTGTTTTATCGATGAACCCGCGGGCTTTTTGGGCATAGCGGTTGGCAAACAGCGGACTTTCCGGGTTTACTCCCTTACGGAACAATTCTTCAATTTCCTTATACCATTTATTCATATCTCAAAGCGTTAACCGGATTCGCAGTCGAAGGAAAACCTTCAGGTAATTTAGCAACATATTGGTTGATACTACTCTTAATACTCAATTGCTAATTTACAAAATTTAAACATCGATCGGAACCTGCTTTTTAATACTTTCCCCAAGGGAAATGATCGTTTCTGTGCGTGATATACCGTTCACCGGCTGGAGTTGATCGTTGATTACCTCCCTGAGATGCTCGGTGTTCTTACATACAACCTTTGCGAAAATACTGTACTCACCGGTTGTAAAATATGCTTCAATTATCTCCGGAATCTTGCTAATCTCTTTGATAACATCCTTGTAGACGGAACCCTTGATAAGGTAGATCCCAACAAAAGCGGTCATATCATAACCAATTTTAGTCGGATCGATGATCAGAGTGACTCCCCGAACAATGCCCAGGCGTTCCATCCTTTTCATGCGGACATGAATGGTTCCGGGGGATACAATTAACCTTTTAGCGATATCTGTGTAGGGGATTTTGGCATCCTTTATCAGGATTCCCAATATTTCCCTGTCCAGTTTGTCAATTTGATAAATTTTATCCATGATTTCAGAAAAACATTATAAAATGTGCAATAAATTCAAGTTATCATTGCGAAAATAGCAATAATAATCAAATAATATTACGAATATGGCAAGAAAACGATAATCTGCTTACATTTGTAATGTCATTGAGACACAAACACTGTAGGGTGGTGAAACGGCAGACACACCCTCCTGTCTCGGGGGCGGAGAGAATGGCAGAAATCCTTTGGACTAACCACTCCGTGAAGGTTCGAATCCTTCCCCTACAGCTAAACAGAAAGCCATCTCGCAAGGGATGGCTTTTCTTATGTGTGGTGGGACTAGTTCTTTCCAAGCTGGTAGTACAGAGCGATGCTGAGGACATTACTGTAATGTCCCTGATTTAATAGGTAGCTCTGTCCGCTGGGATGTGCGCGAATAGGGAGAATGGAGTAATTGAAGCGAAAGTGGACTGCCACGACATCCAGGAACTGGTATCCAACTCCTGCAACGGCACTCATGGTAAAACGGTTGAATTTTGGATCGGGTATGGGAAGTTCTCCATTTTCATCCTCCTGTTTGGCCGAAATCAGAATTTCCGGGCCTATTCCAAGTTCAAAAAAGACTTTCTCGTTATAAATGTATTGTGCAATCAGGGGAATATCCACATAATGAAGGGATGTCCGCTGGTAAGTAGGATCATCTACGGTATTTCTTTTAAGGGCTCCCTTCTGGACATATCGGATCTCCATCTGTCCCCCAAATGTATAGGTAAACATTCTCCTTACCCAGGCTCCTCCATGAAGTCCAACCTTATTATATCCCTTGTAATTATCTCCGTCAATCTGGCTGGCGGTTAGACCCACAAGGGCCCCTCCTTCGAAGTTTTGGGAACTTGCTGTACAGGCCATAGAAGCCAGCAGAATGATCAATAGGAGATGCTTCATGTTGTAAATATAGTTTTTCAGAATCGCTCCAGCAATTTCTCTTTAAGGATGGGTACGCCAACACTGGCTTTTTCCCTGATCACATCTACCTCTCTGTGTTGGGGAACTGGTATATCATTTGGGTCAATCAGGTAGATGGGAGCATCAGCCGGGACATAGGATACGAGTCCAGCTGCAGGATAAACCGCGAGGGATGTACCAATAACCACACATGCATCTGCCTGGCTTGTTATCCTGGCGGCATCCTCAATAAGGGGAACCGCCTCCCCGAACCAGACAATGTGTGGGCGGAGCTGGTGTCCTTTCTCGCAGGTATCTCCATCTTTTAATTCCCAGCCATCCAGTTCATAAACCAGGTTTGGGTCACCGGTGCTTCTGACTTTGGTCAATTCCCCATGCAAATGGAGGATATTACTGCTACCAGCCCGCTCATGGAGGTTGTCCACGTTTTGGGTAATAATTTCAACATCAAATAATTCTTCAAGTTCTGCAAGTGCAGTATGGCCCGGGTTTGGACTGGCATCCATAAGTTGTTTTCTGCGCTCATTATAAAAGCGTAGGACAAGCTCCCTGTCCCGTTCCCAGCCCTGGGGACTGGCCACTTCATGTACATCATATTCTTCCCATAAGCCACCCATTTCGCGAAAGGTGCGGATCCCGCTTTCAGCACTGATACCTGAACCCGTTAATACAACAAGTTTTTTCATATTGATCAGATATAATGATATTTCAACTATAGTTGGTATAAATAGAAATAATGGTCCTGATTAGCTTAGTGGTTTACACAAATTTAATCTTTTACCGGGGACTTTTAGTAATTTAGCGGTATGATCGACAAGGATACAATTGACCGGATTTTTAATGCGGCTGACATTGTGGAGGTAATTTCGGATTTCGTCACATTGAAGAAATCTGGACAGAATTACAAGGGATTGAGTCCGTTCACCAATGAAAAAACGCCTTCATTTCTTGTTTCCCCCGCCAAGGGGATTTATAAAGACTTCAGTTCCGGGAAGGGAGGATCAGCCGTTGGATTCCTGATGGAACATGAAAAGCTTACCTATCCTGAAGCTCTGAGGTACTTGGCCAAAAAGTATAATATTGAAATTGTCGAGAAAGAACCGAGTCCGGAGGAAATCCAACAAAGAAATGAAAGGGAAAGTCTACTTATTCTGACCAAGTGGGCTCAGAAATATTTTTCGAACATTCTTCAGAATACACCCGAGGGACAATCCATAGGGATGGCCTATTTCCTGGAAAGGGGATTTCATGAGGACATCATCCGTAAGTTCGAGCTTGGTTACAGTCCAGAGCAAAAAGATGCCCTGACCGCTGAGGCCATTAAGGAGGGATACAAGCTGGAATATCTGGTAAAGACCGGACTCACCATAGATAAGGAGAATTACCGGGCGGACCGTTTTCGGGGAAGGATAATTTTCCCGATTCATGGTTTAACAGGCAATGTGGCAGGATTCGGCGGAAGGATTTTGAAGTCCAACGACAAAATGGCCAAGTACCTGAACTCACCGGAATCTGAGATCTACCAGAAGAGCAGAATACTTTACGGTTTGTTCCAGTCCAAGCAGGCCATAGTGAAAAAAGAAAAATGCTACCTGGTGGAAGGGTATACCGATGTGATGGGATTGCACCAGGCAGGAATTGAAAACGTTGTTTCATCTTCCGGCACTGCACTGACCCCGGACCAGATTCGCCTCATCAAACGATTTACCAGCAACGTCACCATACTATATGATGGGGATGAAGCCGGAATCAAGGCTTCCTTAAGAGGAATTGATATGATCCTTGAAGAAGGACTTAATATTCGTGTTGTGCCCCTGCCTGCCGGGGAAGATCCTGACTCCTTTTCAAAGAAACTCAGTGCCACAGAATTTCAGGATTACATTAAGGAGAATGAGACGGACTTCATTTCCTTCAAGACCCGGTTGCTGTTGAATGAAGTGGAGAAAGACCCGGTGCAAAAGGCTACCATGATCAATGATGTGATCCGGTCCATTTCCGTAATTCCCGATACTGTTACCCGTTCTGTTTATATCAAGGAATCTGCCCGGATGCTTGATACCGAGGAAAGGATTCTCTATTCCGAGGTATATAAACTTCGAAAAAAGAGGGCGGAGGACAGATATAAGCGAGAAACCAGGCAGGAAGAAGTCAAAATTCAGTCCACTCCTTTACCTTCATTTATTAAGGAGGTTTACAGCGAAGAACAGGAAAGACTGCTGGTTCGTTTCCTTTTGCAGTATGGCAATGAACGTCTATTTGAAATTCAGGATGAGCATGCAGGTGTGGAATATATTTCGGTCGCTGAATACGTGATCAACGAGATCCTAAATGATGAGCTTGAATTCAGAAACCTTCTCTACAGGAAGACCTTTGAGGAAGTTAATACCCTTATCCAGACCGGCGAGGTGATTGAGATTAAACATTTCGTCCATCACGAAGATCCGAATATAAATCAGCTGGCTGTTGATCTGTTAAGCTCTCCCTATAGTATCAGTAAAGTTCATTCCCGTAAAGGCGCATCCGTGGAAACCGAGGATATGCTGTTGAAAAAAAATGTTCCCAAGGCATTGATTGAATACAAGCGGAAGATCCTTGAAATCGCTCAGCGTGAGAAGGAAGAACAGATCAGGATAGTGCAGCAAAAAGATAAAGAAATCGAAGCTGTAAGTCCCTTGATGCAACAATACATCACCATCACCACCCTTATCAACACCATATCCAAAGACAGGGGATGGGTGGTGTTAAAATGACTTCGGGGCCATGGCAAGAGTGGCAATACTGACCTTAGACCCTTCAATTTTCAGAATAGCACTGGCGCATGCCTCAAGGGTGGAGCCGGTAGTCACCACATCATCAGCCAACAGGATGTGTTTATTTGAAATCATATCCGGCTGTATTACCCTGAATATGCCCTCTACATTGGTCCACCTGTCAATTCTTGATTTGTTTGTCTGGCTGCTTGTTTTCCCGGGCCTCTCCAATACTCTGAAATTGTAGGGAATCTCCAGACTTTCTGAAAGTCCCTCACAGATCGGGTCACACTGATTGTATCCCCGCTTTCGCTGTTTGCTTTTGTGAAGTGGGACCGGGAGGATCAGGTCTGTATCTGAAAATGAACTTCCTTTAATTTCGATACCCAAAAGTCTGCCCAGCTCTTGGCCAATATCCTTTCTATCCCGATATTTTAAGTCGTGGATGAGGGATTGAAACCGACTTCCTTTCTGGTATCTGAAGTATGAGATGGCATTCTCCACCGGAATCCTTCCCCAGAACAATTGGGCCACTGCATTGTCCAAATATGAATCATACCGGGTTTTAGGGAGATCGTACTGGCATTTAAGACATATTATTCTTTCGTTTCTTACCAGCAGTGTGCCACATGCTGCACATATCTTGGGCAACAAAAGATTTATAAAATCCTCGAGAATCATAAGGGCCTGATTTTATACTTAATGATCCTGGATAGGAAATATCGCAGAAAAAATATAAGAAAAAGAGTGTCAGAGAAGAGATTTCTGAGAATACATCACAATGGAGCTGCTAATTAGCGGCGAACGTCTTCGAATTCATCTTCATCCGGAGCAGGATTATCTTCTGTCAGGGTTTCTTCCTCTGGAGATTCAGCTGGTTTTGGTTCACGGATTGCGGCCTCCTTTTTTGTACGTTTAGGAATTGAAAACAGTAAGCCTGCGATGGCTCCTGCAGCAAAAGTCAGGATCAATATAAGCACCATTGAAGTCCGAACCGTCCAGAACCAGAGCTTGATTTCAACCTCCATGCTGTTTTGAAGGGCAAATACAGCAATCAGAACCATAAAGGCCAGAAGGAAAACAAGTTTTTTTTGCATAGGGCAGGAGAATAGGTGGTTTATATTGACCACTTAAATATATGTATTATTCTACTGCCATTGGATCTGCCATACCGGGTACGGATTTCCCGTTGTTGTTTTTCCTGATCTGAATGAAATTGATCATTCGTTTTTGTATCAATGTGGTTAGTCTGTACATAACCGGCACAATAATCAGTGTCAGGAATGTTGAGAAAGACAGACCAAAGATCACCGTCCATGCCATGGGGCCCCAGAAAAGAGCCTGTGGACCTCCGAAATACAGGTTGGGTTCATAGCTGCTGAATAGTCCGCCAAAATCGATATTCAAGCCAACAGCAAGAGGCAACAAGCCCAGAATGGTAGTGATGGCCGTTAAAAGAACAGGTCTTAATCGGGTTTTACCCCCCTGCTGTATACATTCAGTGGCTATTTCAATAGGCAGGAAGGCATCAGGCTCCATGCCCAGTTCTTTTCTCTTCCTCGCCTTGAGAAGTTCAATATAATCAATCAGAACAATGGCATTATTCACCACGATACCTGCAAGAGATATCAATCCAACACCTGTCATAACCACAACAAAATCCATTTTAAAAGTGGCAATTCCGCCAAAAACACCAATGGTGCTGAAAACAATACTGGCCAGGATAATGGCCGGACGGATAATGGAATTGAACTGAGAGACAAGGATCAGCAGGATCAGCGCCAGAGCAATTAACATTGCTCGACCCAGGAAGGCAGTAGATTCCTGCTGTTCCTGCTGCTCTCCCGTGAATGCGTAGCCATATCCCTCAGGAAGTTCAAAACCACTCATTCTCTTGGCAATTTCTGCATTTATTTCCGTGGCATTATATCCTTCAATTACATTGGAATAGACAGTAATCACACGGTCCATATCCTTACGTCTTACGGACCCATAGGTACTGCTGTAGGTGAAGTCCGCAACTGCCGAAATAGGTACACCGATATTCTTTCCATCCTCATTGAATATGATTTTCTGGTTCATCAGTGAAGAAACATTATACCTGTATTCTTCTTTGAGTCTAAGCTGAATAGGATATTCATCTTCACCTACTTTGAAATCAGAAATTTCCTTACCAAACAGAGAAGTACGGATGGTACTTGCAATCATCATTGTTGAGAGGCCGTATCGCCTGGCTTTTTCCCGGTCAATGGTGACCAGGAGTTCAGGCTTGCCAATGGTAAGATTGCTTTTCAAACCTTCAATCCCGTCGATTTTAGCCATTTCGATAAAAGTCATCATGGAGTCTGCCATATACATTAGTTCTCCGAAATCCTGTCCGCTGATCTCAATGTTGATGGCTTTCCCCGAAGGTGGCCCCATAGCATCTTTTTCAATGGATAATTGAACTCCCGGGTATTGCCCGATGAGTTCTTCCGAAATATCCCGCATTATAGCACGTGTATCAATCCCTTTGCGGAATTCATAATCCACGAAGGTTATAGTCGACACAGCTTTATGTGGTGTCCCTCCCACACTCATATTGCTGAGATCCTCTTCTCCACCTTTACCGACAGTGGTAAGAACGGATTTTACGATATCCTTATGGGGCTCCACAAGCCGAAAAATATCTTCTTCAAGCTCCTGGCTCATGAAACGGTCAGTTTCAGTAATGTCGGTCCCAATTGGAAACTCTGCGATGACATTAATGTAGTTTGGAGAGTTGACCGGGAAGAAATTCACCTGG
Organism: Bacteroides sp.; assembly: GCA_030589965.1. Lineage (GTDB taxonomy): Bacteria > Bacteroidota > Bacteroidia > Bacteroidales > SM23-62 > SM23-62. Next base: position 14,323 of record JAUUZM010000004.1, on the reverse strand, counting down.
GGCTGACGTATGCCGAATAATACAAGAGTAAAAATCATCAGACCTATGGTGCCAATGAAAAACCAGAGAGGATTTCTTTTTCTCAATGCATATTGAAGTGATTTCAGGTAGATTTTTTCAAGCCATACAAGGAATACATTCTGGAACCATTTCTCTGCTCTATGGAAAAACACCAGGTTCAAAACACCAATCAATGCAAATAGCACCAATAAATTTCCCAGGGCGGTCCACCCGGCAACAAAGGATAAAACGGCAGCTCCCAATAAAATAAGCGCGATCGTGTAACCTTTCTTTTTGTTCGGCTTACTGTCATATGCAGAACCCCCGACTTTAATAAAAGTGGCCGAGAATACAGGGATAATAACCAGGGCGACAAAAAGAGAAGAGCTTAACACAACGATTAGAGTTATGGGCAGGGCTTTCATGAATTCTCCGGTCATGCCACCCCAGAAAGCAAGCGGAACAAAGGCAGCCAGGGTGGTTGCTGTTGAGGCAATGATAGGCACAGCGATTTCCCCGACAGCCTGCCGGGCCGCCTCAAAGGGTGAATACCCCCGCGACACAAATCGATATATGTTTTCCACCACCACTATCCCGTTATCGACTAACATTCCCAAAGCAAGGATCAGGGAAAACAAAATGATCATGTTCAGTTTATAACCGATCATTTGTAGAATAATAAAAGACATAAACATGGACAAGGGAATAGCCAGTCCAACAAACAAAGCATTTCTTGTTCCGAGGAAGTAGAACAGGACAAGCACCACGAAAATAACCCCCATGATCATACTGTTTTCGAGGTTATTCAATTGAATCCGGACCATGTCCGATTGGTCATTGGTCAGGGTCAGGTTCAAATCTGCCGGTATATTCCCTGATGCTTTTGCACTTTCAAGTGTTTCAAAAATCTTATCTGTTGCTGCGAGAAGGTTTTCGCCACCTTTTTTAATCACCTGTACAGAAACAACAGGTTGTTTATCCAATCTTGCATAGGATTCGGGATCAGCATAACCATCGATTACATCTGCTATATCTTTTAACTGGACGGTATTTCCAAGGTCTCTTTTGATTATAATATCACCTATCTCATCAACGGACTGGAACTCACCAATTGTCCGGATCGACCTGCGAGCAGAACCCAGCTTGATCTCTCCACCAGAAATTGAAATATTTTCAGATGAGATAGCCATTTCAATATCGTAAAAGGTCAGATCGAGGGCTTCCATTTTATGAAGGTCAACGTCTACACGGATTTCCTTCTCATTCAGGCCCTGTAACTCTACCTTGGATATTTCGGAAATACTTTCAATTTCATCTTCAAGGTATTCTGCATACTCCCTTAATTCCTCCAAACTGAAATCGCCGGAAAGATTAATATTAATTATGGGAAATTCTGACAGGTCAATATCCATGACCAGGGGATCAAACATAAGGTCATTTGGCAATTCGCTTTTTGCCTTATCCACGGCATCCTTAACATCTGAAAGAGCATCTTCAATATCGACACTTGTGTTGAACTCAACAAAAATCATGGAAGCATCCTGGGCTGATGTGGAAGCAAGTTCCACCACCCCGTTAATGCCGTCAATCTCTTTTTCCAGTGGTCGTGTAATGAGGTTTTCAATGTCGATCGGTGCATTTCCCGGATAGGTTGTCTGCACCATGATGGTGGGGATCACAATATCCGGGAAAAGTTCCTTGGGCAGGTTTTTATAGGAAATACCGCCAAATAGCAATATTACAGCAGCAAGCAAGAATATGGTATTCTTGTTCTTCAGGGCAAGGGTAGTGATCTTAAACTCCCTTATTACTGTATCCTTAATATTTTTTGTAGTCATTTGAATATTATCTTAAGTCAATATCAACTCCGTCCGAGACCTGTGCAAATCCCTGAATAATTACCTTGTCTCCAGTTTTAATCCCCTCTGTGATCATCGTCTGATCTTCGTAGGACAAACCGGTTGAGACATATTTTTTAACTGCTTTATTCTCCTCATCTGCTACATAGACATAACTGCCTTTAATATCCTGTTTGATAACAATGGAGGGAACTACATGGGCTTCGCTTGAACTGAAATCGTTCAGGCGGATAATAGAATACATATTAGGTTTAAGTGAGCCCTTATGGTTGTTAACTTTTATTTCAATCCTGAAAGTACGGCTGCCATCGTCTATGGTATTACCCACTCGGGAAATCGGGGATTTAACACTATAACCTTCAAAATCAGGAAAAGTAATGGACACCTGGTTGCCCTTTTTAACACTGGTCAGATAACGCTCGGATATATTGCCATAGACCTTTAGATTATTTAAACTTATCAGCTGGACAAGCTGCATTCCGGGAATAGCAAGTTCACCTTCCTTCATAATGATGGTTTCAACCACACCACTGAACGGGGCTTTCACCCTGGCCATCTCCAGTTGGATTTCAAGTGTGGCTAATCTTGCCTCAGCCTGCTCTTTTACATTCTTTGCTTCCAGGTATTGCATCTCAGAACCAATTTTCTGATCCCATAGTTCTTGCTGCTTATCGAAAAGTTTATTGGCAAGTTCAAGTCCGGTTTTAACTTCCCTGATACTGCTTTCAATAAGACTTGTATTCAGGGAAACCAGTAATTCACCCTTTTTTACATACGATCCTTCATTAACATGGATGGTCTCGATCTGCCCGTTCATTTCCGGTGAAATATATGCGTCTCCCTCTGCTTCGAGTTTGCCTGTAATATCAATGTAATGATTGAATAATTCGGGCTGGATTTCCTTAACGGTAACCGGCACGCTGTACTTAACTTCATCCTTCGTTTCCAGAACCTGACTCTCCTGAAGAGCAATTATTTCTTCGTTGAGTGTTTTGACCTCTGCCTTTTTCGATTTGATCTGTTCCTGTATCGTTTCCGGACTGTTCATATTGCATGCGCTTGCAATAAGAACCAGGCTTATAAGGGTAATTGCTTTCGTTTTCATTTTTGTAATAATTATATATTTATTTCTTAAAGGTTTCCAAGTGATTTGTCAAGCTCAAGCTTGGCAGTAAGAAGATCAACCATGGTGGATATAAAACCGGTCTGGGATCCTGTGAGCTGCTCAGTTGCTATCGTCATTTCAAGACTGCTGACCACCCCGCTCTGGTATTTTATTGTGGTCCTGTCAAATATTTTTTGTGAGAGTTCAATATTGCTGCGTTCATTCAGATATCTCTGATAGGCTGTGCGAAAATTTATCCTGGCCTGGGATACCTGCAGTTCCAGACCAATTGACAGGTCCTTTTTTGTATTCTTTGTTTTTTCATGCTCTATCCTGGACTGGCCGATTTTAGCCCGTCTCATTCCTGAGGCAAATATTGGTATATCAAGGTTAAATCCCAGCATAGTGGCAGGATACCATTGTTCATCCATATCAGTAAAATTGAAACTGTTCCTCATGGCCATCTGCTGATGGTTAAAGTAGGCAGAAAGTGTTGGCATGTATTCGAACTTGTTCATCTTTACCTGCAGATAAGCCAGTTTTTCCTGGGTATCGACAAGTTTATAATCATAATGATTAGTGACATTAAAATCCTGTTGTAATAATTCATCCGTTAATCCGGCAATTATGCCTTTCAGGGAATCTGTGATAACAATATTCGAATCCAGTCCATATCCCATACGGTAGACCAGGAAGCGATAGGACATCTCGGCCAGCTGGCTGGCAGCAATGAATTCGTTTTCAAGGGTGGATACGGCAATCTGAATCTGGTCAACATCTGTTTCTTCCAGGAATCCTGTTTCGTACATGGCTTTTGTTTCATCCAGGCGGGTACGCATCGTTTTCAGGTTTTTTTCAAAAGCGTCCTTTCCTGCTTCAGCCAGGAGTATAGAATAATAACTTTGGGCTACAGCCTCCCTCATATCTGCTTCCTGTTTTCTCAAGCTTTTCTTGGTCAGCTCCTTATAGGTTGATGCAGCCTGGAGTCCGACTATATAAGGTCCGCTAAATAACAACTGGTTTGCAATTACATTAGCCGTGGCATTATGCTGGGTGCCAAATTTCACAGGAATATAGGTTCCGGGCTCGCCCTGAAAAAATTCCGCCGGGATCAACTGTGTCATCAATTGAAGGTTGTTCGTGTACTGTGCCCCGGCATTGATCTGGGGTAGTCCCATTGCAGCATTTTCGCGAACACGCTGGACTGCTGATTCAACATCCAGTCTGGCATTTTCAATATTCAGGTTGTTTTCAATTGCAAATTCCTGTGCTTCCTCCAGGGTGAAGGAGGATTTTCTATTATCGGTAGACTGTGCATTCCCGTAACCTGCAAACAGGAAACATAAGGTAAGCACCAGCAATGTGTGTTTGTTCATTTTATATTTCATCTTTCTTTTCATAACCCTTTTTCATCTTAATTGTTCACCTACAATCTTTTAATGTCCTTCCAGCTGGAGTAGGATGTTCATGTTTTTATTTAATATATCGAGTCCTTTCAGGGTTGCCAGTCCATGTATATGGTAGACAAACAACTCTCTGAAAAATTTGGCGGTATGCATCTCTTCCTCTTTGAATATCTCATTTGATTGTAGATTTTCCATCCTGAGCAAATGCAGCTTTGAAATAATCACTTCGTCCAGTTCCTCCCTGTAAACCCCTTCCTTTTTGCCCTGTCGTATATTGGCCAGCATTGACTCATACATTACTTCTCTGCGGGCTGACATCAGATTCCTGAAAATTTCAGGATAATATTTTTTCAGGTCGTATTCATAGGATGGACTATGATCTTTCATTAAAGAATTAACCATCTGGCTCACTTCAATCAATTGCTCGATGGCATTTCCATTTATTGTTTTCATATCCTTCATAGAAGAAAAGTTACAATGACGGGTATGTTCAACCACCTTTTCCACAAGCTCCGTTTTGTCGCTTACATACTGGTAGAGTGTTTTTTTCGAGATGCCCAGTTCGTGAGCTACATCGTCCATGGTAACAGATTTAATCCCATACTTGCGGTATAGAACGGAAACTTTTCCCAGGATTTTTTCAAGTTCCTTATTCATAGTACTGGTTGTTGATCCGGAATATTTTCATTTTCCGGGTTGGCAAACATAATTAATAAAACTCAGGAAACTATTAAATCAATCAAAGTTTCCGCAGTTTTTATTGTTTGCCGATGTCAAATATGGTGAAATCACATACTTTTCCAGAGACCATATCGGTAGACTAAGGCTGAAAAGGGGTAAACAACTGACTCCGAACGGTGAATAGTTTTACATAATTCCTAAATTTGAGACAATCTAAAGCTGGCATAGTTTTGGCAGTGATCATCTCTTATAAATACCCATAAAATGAAAAATGTAATAAAAATGTTCCTTTGCGTCTCGCTTTTAAGTTCAATGGGACTGGTAAAAGCAGGGGACCCTGTAGAGCTGGATCCATTTCATTCCATTATTGTCTCCAGCGAGGTAAAAGCTGAACTTGTAATATCTGAGAAGGAAAGCATCGAACCTGCATTCAAAAATGCAGATGAGAAGAACCTGATTTTTGAGGTTGTGGATTCTGTTCTCAAAATAAGAATGAAGACGGGCAATTATAAGAGTGCGGATCTGAAGGTTAAAATTAATTACTCAAATCCACCTCGCCTGCTTGAAGTACACGGGCGCGCGCAGATATGGTCAAGTGAAGAAATTCATCCAAATGATGAATTGAAAGTTAGACTTGATAACGGAGGAGAAATGCGCTTCAGCCTCGACTGTGATTCACTTAGTGCTACGGTCTCCAAGGGATCCGTTATTCATCTGAAAGGAAAAACCAGGGCCTTGCGGGTTAAGGTTTCCACCAATGGAACATTTTCTGGCTATGAATTTGAATCTGAAATCGCTGAAGTTTCATCGAATTCTACCGGAAAAGCAAAAGTTTCAGTAAGTAAATATTTGAAAGCAAATGCCTCTTCTAAAGGATTTATAGGATACGTAGGAGATCCGGCCAGCGTGGATGAGAAAACAGGTTCGGGTGGAGAAATATTGAAAACGATTCTGGAATAAGAATTCCCTGTTCCAGAAAGAAATTCTTATTCAGGAAAGAACCCACTGTTTTTTTTGTATGAATCGAAAATTGCTTCCGCAAAGACCAGGTCTTCAGGTTTGGTAATTTTAATGTTTTCCGGATTTCCCTCAACCAGGGTAACAGGAAAACCTGAGTGCTCTACGACTGAGGCGTCATCTGTAAAATCTTTGGAGTATTCCTTCTCATATGCCTTCATCAGGATGTCGTAGCGGAATACCTGGGGGGTTTGAACCAGGCGAAAAGAACTCCGGTCAACCCAACGGCTTCCATCCGCCCTTATTTCCCGGATCGAATCATGGATCTCAATGCATGGAAGTGAAGCACCGTTTTGCTCAGCTGCATGGTAGCAATCATCAATGGTTCTCTTATACAACATGGGGCGAACTGAATCATGGATGGCCACCAGGTTACCGGAATTAACTTCTGACAATGCATTTTTGACAGTATGAAAACGGGTTTCCCCTCCTGGGGAAAGAATATGCGGGACATCAAAATGAAATTGTTCGCATATAGATTCCCAGTGGGACATGTAATCTTCACGTATGCCTACGATGATCTGGATATTCCGATCATAGAAATGGAAAAGGTCAATGGTATGCATTAGCAAGGGCCTTTCCCTGAAATAATAAAACTGTTTCGGAAGGTCCTGGCTAAACCTCATTCCCTGTCCCCCGGCCACAATAATCACCGATTTTTCCATATATTATGATCGATTTTTCGATTAAAAACTGATCAAAAATATACAATATATTAATACACCACGCCATGAAAAAGAGTCTTTCATTTTTACAAAAACTCAAAAGGAACAATAATAAGGAATGGTTCCATGCGAACCGGGCCAGCTATGATGAGGCCAGGGCTGAATTTCTTGCATTTGTTGAAATGCTGGTTTCAGAAATTGGAATGTTTGACCCGGATCTTGGTCCCATAGATCCCAGAAAGACACTTTTCCGGATCAACCGTGATATACGATTTTCCAGGGATAAGTCCCCATACAAAACCAATTTTGGTTCTTTTATCATTAAAGGAGGGAAAAAAACCGGGAATGCCGGGTACTATTTCCATCTCGATCCGGAAGGTACATTTATTGGAGGAGGAGTCTACCATCCTGAAGCAGAAATATTGAAAAAGGTACGACATGAGATTTATGGTAACCCGGAAGAATTCAGGGAGATCATAACAGAAAAATCCTTCAGGAAAAAATTTGGAGACATGTACGATGATCAGCTAAAAACCGCCCCCAAGGGTTATCCTAAAGATTTTGAGCACATCGATCTCCTGAAGTATAAATCCTATATAGTATCACGGCAATTGGATGATAAACTTGTGTACGGCGTACAACTGTTAAAGGAAACCCTGGCTTCTTATCGGCTGATGAATCCGATGATCCGGTTTATTAATTATGCGCTCGAATAGTCAATGCTTTCTGACTCTTAAAATTGCTTTGTGTAATAATTTACATAAAAGAAATGGTATAAAGCCTCAGAAATTGATATTTTTGGATGGCATTATTTCCCAAATCAATGATTGAATATCCGGCACCAGACCTCAACTTTTTAAGCGGGACCATAGCTATTGGAAGCGCCACCCTTGCTTTTTTAATCTATCAGTTTTTATTCTCATCCAGCCGGATAAACAATTTGCTCAAGGATAAGTTCGCCTCCGCGGAGATATCCAAGCGTAAAATACTGTACCACAAATTTTCAGGAGGGATTTTATATGGATTGATTCCTTTTTTGATTATTCTGTTTGTATTCCGACGGCCACTGAGCCATTATGGTTTTTCGGTCGAATATCTTGGAAAAAGTTTATTGTGGTGGATACCCATTGCTCTCCTCGTTGTTTTAATGACCTACCTGGGTGCAAAATCTGAAAAGCACCTTGCCATGTATCCCCAGATCAGGGTCAATGAGTGGAGCAGGGGATTATTGATGGCATCAGCACTCAGCTGGATCACCTACCTGATAGGTTATGAGTTTCTGTTCAGGGGGTTCCTGTTGTTTACATGTCTGGAGTCTTTTGGATACTGGCCAGCCATTATTATTAATCTTTGCCTGTATTCACTATTTCATATACATAAAGGGGCAAGAGAAGCCTTTGGCTCACTTTTTTTCGGATTTCTTTTATGTTACCTAACCCTTTATCTCGGGTCATTCTGGTTTGCCCTTTTTACCCATATTACAATGGCCCTCTCAAATGAATGGTTTTCACTGGGTCTGCAACCGGATATGAAACTGATTAAAACCCGCCTGGACAAATGAATCCTGTATTGGTTACCGGGGCTACAGGCTTTCTTGGCAAGAAGCTGGTCATGTGTTTGGCAGAAAAAGGACAAAAAGTTCATGCCCTTTACCGTTCAGAGAATAAAATCCAGGGATGGGGACATGAAAACATTCACTTTGTCAAGGGAAGTCTGGGAGATACCAAATCCATTAACCTGGCTATGAAGGGTTGCACACAGGTATATCACCTGGCCGCTCTTGCATCCCCATGGTCAAAGGATCCTGAAACCTTTTACAGGGAAAATGTCGGGGGAACAGAGAATATCCTGGATTCAGCCTTGAAACATGGTGTGGAAAGGGTAGTTTTTACTTCAACTGCAGGAGTTCTGGGTCCCTCGAATGAAAAACTGAATACTGAGGAAAAACAATTCAGAGGTGATCATTTTACACATTATGACAGCTCGAAGGAATTGGCTGAAATAAAAGTAAAGGAGTATATTGAAAAGGGACAGGAGGCAGTAATCGTAAACCCATCCAGGATTTATGGACCTGGAAACCTGAGCAGAAGCAATGCTGTGACATACATGATTAACTCATTTGTAAGGGGGAGGTGGAGGATTATACCCGGGAATGGTTCAAGCATTGGAAATTATGTTTATGTAGATGATGTGGTCGATTGCCATATCCAAGCCATGATAAAAGGTCGTTCAGGAGAACGATACCTTGCAGGAGGAGATAATCTGTCTTTCAATGATTTCTTTCATACCCTGGCGAGGGTTTCCGGGAAATCTTACAGGATGTTTCACATGCCAATCGGATTAATGATGATAACTGCCCGGGGAATGGAGTTCAAAGCGAATCTTACTGGCATTACCCCTCCAATAACTCCTGATTTTGTTCGACGTTATAATCATAACTGGGCACTTTCATCAGGTAAGGCCAAACAGGAATTGGGATACCAGCCCATATCGATTGAGGAAGGAATAAAAAGAACCATCAATGGGTAAAGAACTAAACTACACACTGATCACGGGGGGAAGCAGGGGAATCGGAAATGCTCTTGCCTGGGAATGTGCAAGCCGGGGCATGAACCTTCTACTTGTGTCAAAGCAGGCGGAAGGACTTAATTCTGCCGTTCAGTCATTAAGAGATGAATTTAAGGTAGATATAAAAAGTTTTCTGGTTGATCTGAGAGATCTGGACGCCCCGCAGAAGGTAGTGAATTGGTGTTCTGAAAATGGATACCGGGTTGATATTCTTATTAATAATGCAGGCGTAGCAGGTACTGCGGATTTTTCAAAGTCCCCTCTGTCTTATAGTGATGAGCGGATCATGGTAAACATCAGGTCGCTGGTGCTGCTTACTCGACTTTTCCTGCCCGAACTTCAATCCCATTCAAAGGCCCATATACTCAACATGGGAAGTCTTTCTGCCTATTATCCTCTTCCCTTCAAATCAGTTTATGGTGCATCCAAGGCTTTTGTCGTGAGTTTCTCCAGGGCAATAAATGAAGAGTTAAGAGGAGGGACGGTTCAAATAACTGTAATTAATCCTAATGGTGTCCGCACCAACCCGGACACTTTTAAGAGAATCAACACCCATTCCCGGATATTAAAGTTTCTGTTTATTATGGATGCGGGAGACATAGCCAGGATAGCTATTGATAAAATGCTGAAGGGAAAGCTTGTGGTTGTCCCGGGTTTTATGAACAGGTTTCTTATACTCATTTCCAGGTTTATACCTTCCCGGATCAAGGAAAAGCTGATCGCACACATCTTTGGTAAAGAAGTTCTTTATTAAAAGCCGCAAAATAATTTCAAGCAGGTATTCTAGCCCCCGAAAGTGTTGAACCCTGTCATAATATGGGTTTCTACATTTGATATTGTCATCACCGGAACGGTAGCTTTGTTCAGCAGCTGGTGAGTAACATTTCCCATAAAAGTCAGACTTTTCGACTGTTCCTTCATAATGGTAATCACATCTGCTTCAACGGAATCAGCATATACAGATATAAGATCAACCACATTATCACCTACAAGTGATTTGGCTTTATAATTGACATTCTGCGCCCTCAGATAGCCCGCTGATTGTTTTGCATAGGCCTTCAGGCGCTCGGTAATTCTTTGTCCCTTTGAAGTGCTTACGGTAACAATATGCACCTCGGCATCGAAAAGTTTTGCCAGTTGGGCTGTAATCGGCACCTTCTGTCTTGTATCGATGGTAATGTCAAGCGGCATTACGATCTTACTGATCTTTTTTGGGACATTGCCGGTACGGGTAGTAAGCACGGGCTTTTCTGTAGCAGAAATGATCTTAAATGCATTACTTCCCATAAAGAATTCCTCGAATCCCGAGGCTCCATGCGTAGAGGCAGTAACCATACCCTGGGAATAGGATTCTACCTGTCCGACAATTTCCTTGTAGATCTTGCCAGATTTAATGATGTGTTTGAGAGTAGAATCATTTTTGAGCTTTGGCTCATAGATCGCGACAAGCTTTTTGAATTGATTTGTGGCCCATTGCTTCTCTTCTTCGAAATGCCCTGGACTATTATAATCCGAACTTTTTTTCTGTACATAAACCAGTCGGATATTGGTTTGTTGTTTTTCAGAGAATAACAGGGCTAGCTCAATTCCCTTATTTGATTCTTCGGAAAAGTCTATGGGGACGACAATATTATTCATGGCAGTACTTGTTAATGATTTAGCTAATTTAAGAAATAATTTGTTTTCATAACCAAGCCTGGTTTTCACGTTATTAACGATTTATCAGGCTCCTGAATTGTGAATTATTTGATTTACTGCAATTCCTTGGAAGGATTTAGATCTTCTGATTTATCCCCTGCCTGAATTTCCCAGTTAACCTCCATGTCAAAATTGGAACGTATTGTGATTGAGCCTGGGTGGAATAAAACTTCTTCCGGCTGCAAATGTTCAAGGTAATCCCCTGTATCCCAAACGCCATTGTCATTTCGGTCGTGGATTAATTTCAAGGTGAAAATTTCCGGAGACAGATAGTTAAATTCAATCAATCCATCTTCGCTAATCCTTTTTTGATTGACCGGCACTCCTTTGTTATTCATTAACTGTACAACTTTAGGTCCTACTACTCCTGAAACGTTGAGGAGAATTCGACCATAATATTCCGGATCGCGAGTTTTGAATTGTGCAGGGACAGTATCATTACTTAGGCCGTAAATGTCAGTAAATGCCCCGGGATAGAAATTGAGCTTATACGTTGTGATGCCTTCCCACTTAACATTCATATAGTATTTTCTCAATTTTACCGGATGACGTTCCAGCTCAAAGTCCACTGGAATTTCAAGGCTATCCTGAATTCTTACCAGGGAGATAAATGACTGGTTTATCTCCGAGACAGGATGTTGTATTTCCATGGTCAGAGGAATATGAAGATCCTGTACTCCTCCACCTGTTCTAATGAGAGTTACAGATATAGTTTCTTCTTTTTCCTCCGTTTCTTCCTCCTTCTTTTTCTTTCGGGAAACTTTTTTGGCCGGCTCCCGGTAATTAAATTTCAGTGTATCATAAAAGGGAACGAGGTTCATCAATGAATCCGTTACCTGGTATGTGGCCAGCATCTGCAGGCTATCCTTTTTATAGATCAGGGAATCATTGATCCAATAAACAAAAGTGTCTTTCATAATATGCTCCTCGAACAGATACCAATCCCCCGACGCTTCAAAATCATAAGGTTCAAAGATCACTGTATCTCTGACCTCCCTGTTAAAGCGCATAGTCATTTTTCGCCTGTCCTTCCGGGTATTCTCTATTAAGTATTGGGGCATATTTTTTTCCTGGAATAGAGATACATCTACAAAGACGCTATGGGGCGCCAGATCAGCAAGTGTAAGTGAATCATTTTTCTCCACCAGTACTGAATCAGCCATGCTGAAATCAACTGAGTCCACCCGGGCAAGAATCAATGAATCTCCTGCTTCCGCTCCGGATTCCAAATTCCCATTCAGATCTGCTTCCAGGTCTGGCATTATGACTGTTACCGTATCCGGGATCGAAATATCGCTTGAGTCTGCCAATGATACGAACAGGGAGGGATGAAGATAGACGGTTGAATCAAGGAAGCCGATATATTCTTCCGGGATATCGTATTTAAAATTTCGATTCTGGTCCTGCAAGGCAAACAAACGGTAACTGGCCGGCCTCAGGTTATTTATCAGGAAATTTCCCTTGGGATCTGCGATTCCCACATAATCCGGAATCTCAAGAAGAGGTGCAGAATCACTATGGTTCTCATACAGTAATAAATATACTTTCTCCTCATGGGGCTTAAGGTTGAATGCCTGGAGGACCCTCCCGATTACAGCCAGTGAATCAAGATATTCACCCGTTGAGAAAACAAACTCAAAGTTTCTGAGAATATTTCCTTCATTCAGGTCCTTGATGGCTTCACCAAAACTGAAGGTATATGTTGTGCTATCCCTTAACTTTTCTTCCCATTCGATTATAAGGGTTTTACCCTTCATCCGGATATCCGGTCTTTCTTCAAATGGAGGAGAAACAATCAATTCCTGTCTTAGTTCATCTGTCCGGATGTATTCGTCAAAGGTGATCTCAATCTTTTTGCTGTCGAAATGGACCGATCGGTTAAGAGGCTTTGACTTTAGAATAACGGGAGGTGCTTCGTCTCTGGGACCACCAGCCGGAGATCCGATCTTTGCACATCCAGCCAGTAACAGCAGGAGGAAAAAGGAGAATAGTATGTTGAATAATCTAATTAACATTGATTATCTTTAGCGTCTTAGTGTGATTGCCTGGACAAAATTATACTTTTTACTACGTTATAAACGATCGATCATGTTTTTTGGTGCAATAAATTGGGATATGAATCCCGAAATCTTCCGGATTGGAAATTTTGCAGTACGCTGGTATGGACTGCTTTTTGCCTCCGGGTTCTTTTTTGGATACCTTATTTTTCTGAAGTTTTTCAAAAAGGAAGGCTTGTCCGTTGAGTTACTGGACAAGCTAACGATATATATGGCGCTTGGGACTGTAATCGGTGCGAGGCTGGGGCATTGCCTGTTTTATGAACCTGATTATTATTTAAGCAATCCGATCGAAATACTAAAAATCTGGAGAGGCGGACTCGCAAGTCACGGGGCTGCTGTTGGGATTCTTGTTGCCCTTGTGCTTTGGGCAAGAAAATTCAAAAAATCATTTATATGGATTATTGACCGAATTGTTGTTGTAGTAGCACTGGCCGGTGCATGCATTCGCCTGGGAAACCTGATGAATTCGGAAATTTATGGACTAGAAACAGCCCTTCCCTGGGGATTTGTTTTTATCCGCAACCTGGAAGTGGTGCCCAAGCATCCTACTCAACTTTACGAGGCATTGTCCTATCTCCTGATATTTTTCCTGATTTCCTGGTTGTACTGGAAGAATGATGCAAAACCACGCTCGGGGATGCTTTTCGGAATTTTTCTTGTGCTGGTATTCGGCATGCGGTTCTTGATTGAATTTATCAAAGAGGACCAGGTCGCCTTCGAGGCCGGAATGTTCCTGAATATGGGACAATGGCTCAGCATTCCCTTTGTTCTTGGGGGAATAGCACTTCTGGTGTTTTCCCCAAAGGGAAAAGGTTTCTGGTTTATTCCCTGAGAAAACACTGGGTCAAGGTTCAGCGGGGTTCAGCCGGAGAATAAATTATCAATATTTCCGTATCTTTAACTCCTTATTTATGAAGATTTGAAAGATACAGGCATATTTTATGGAAGCTCTTCAGGTAAGACAGAATCTGTTGCTATGAAGATCTTTCAAAAGCTTGGTAGTGAAAGCTCCATTGTCAGGGATATAGCTGATTCTTCCCCCAAGGATTTGCTTTCCTTTAAAACACTTATCCTTGGTGTTTCCACCTGGGGAATTGGTGAAGTTCAGGATGACTGGCTGGATTTTTTATCTCATTATGAAGAACTGGTTCTCACAGGTAAAAAGGTAGCAATATTTGGACTCGGTGACCAGGAGTCATATCCGGATACATTTGCTGATGCACTTGGTAAACTTTATGAAGCTCTCGAACCAAAAGGATGCGAA
>JAUUZM010000119.1 GCA_030589965.1 Bacteroides sp. | reverse complement strand
ATTTTATATATCGCTGAATATGAAGCTATTACACAGTGCTGATGAAGGTTTCTCCAGACCATAAAAGTCACACATTTGGAAAAACTCACTAACGTGTGACTTTCGTCTTTCGCGAAATGGGGTAACCAAAAAAAATTTCCAGGGATCTTTCCCTACTTTACCTGCTTATCTAACCATTCAATTTCCTGCTCTTGTTTCTCTCTTCCTCCAGGACAAACTTGTTTGCTGGATCAAGACCTAAGTGATAGTCAAAAAAGGTGACTCCGTCGCGCAGCGATGTAGAACCGGTTTGACTATCCGAAGGTTGGCAAAAAGAGGAGGCAGGTTTGAATCTAAGAGGCCTGGTTGACGTTACCCTTAACCCAAAGAATACTCCTGGGGTGCTTGGGGTCATTGGTAATGATGGTAATAGTCTTGTTTTGCTTACCAACCTTTCCACGGGAATCGAATATTACCTTCATGGTGGTACTGCCTCCGGCAGGGACCATGTCATCTGCCGGGTTAACGGCGGTACATCCACAGCTTGCCTTTACCTTACGGATGAAAAGATCGGACTTCCCGCTATTGGTGATTGTGAAAACATGTTCTACCTTCTCACCCTGTTTGATATCTGCAAAGTTGAATGTATTATTATCAAACACGATGGCCGGAGCATTCGCCTTCTCCTCTGCCGACAGGGATGCAAAATCTTCTTCAATTGTAGCACTGACTGTCAGGCGGTTGGAAGCATTAGATTCACCGTCCAGCAGAATATCCACCCGGTCAATAACAAATCCCCAATCATTCTTAAGCTTTGAATCATACAAACCGGCAATAACACCCTTTCCTCCTGGCTGGAGAGTTTCCGGATTGGCGACAAGTTTCAGGTGAGCAGGTACCCTGCTAAAACTAATGGAGACGGGCTGATCAGTAATATTAACAATTTCCACCTGCTGGCTTCCTTCCTTATTCTTAACAACCCTTGCAAAACTCAAATGGTTTGTCTTCAAGCGTATCTTATTGGCCATTGCATAACGATAAATATCTTCCAGGGTTTGTGGCTTCTGCTCAACACTCCCTTTAATAGTCAGCACCTTTGTAGGAGTTGCGGCATTGGAGGTAACGGTGACTGTTTTACTGAATGGTCCCGGTCTGTTTTTTGGATTATATGTGGCGCCAATAAACCCGGTCTTACCTGGAAGTACAGGTTCTTTCGACCAATTGGGTGATGTACATCCACAGCTCGCATTTACCTGCTTGATAATCAGAGGCTGGCTTCCCGTATTGGTAAACTCAAATTTTACCGTCACAGGGCCATCCGCTTCCTTAATATTTCCAAAATTGTGAGCCTCCTTTTCGAAGGACATATTAGCAACCTTTGTCTGTGCATCAATTGCAAGGAAGGGTATGATAACTAATAAGGGAATTAAGAATGCCTTTTTCATTTTCTATTTCTGTTTAATTGACAAAAATACTCTTTTTAACCATATTTACAGGATAACAAAAGTAATAAATATCTGTTTATATATAACCTACGACTCTCTTTCAATTTCAATGCATGCGTTCAATTTTGATTAAAATATAGTTAACTTTGCTTCCCTACGGTGTTGTTTTAGTCCCGCGATGATCCATACCCTTAAAAAATACGGTACGTTTCTATTTCTCAGCCTGGTTTTTTCTATGCAATTAACGGGCCAGTTTCATTATGGTACCCAGATGGGTTTTGGAAAAAACCGTGTGCAGTACAATGACTTTTACTGGTATTTCTACCGTTACGAAAAATTTGACACTTATTTTAACCAGCAGGGTAAAGCACTGGCCAACTATACTTCAGATTTCCTTTCGGAGGAGATCACCAGGGCTGAAGAATTTTTTGATTACACTTTTGAGAAAAGGCTAATTTTCATTGTCTATAATAAACTTTCAGATTTCAGACAGAGTAACATCGGACTGGTTTCCGGGAGGGATGAGTTTAACACGGGCGGGATCACAAAGGTCATTCGCAACAAGGTATTCGTTTATTTCGATGGAGATCATAAGAAGTTTGAGCAGCAGATATCCGGAGCCATTGCCGAGGTTATCATAAATGAAATGCTCTACGGCAATGATTTCAGGGAAAACTTCACAAATTCCACCCTGATTAATCTGCCGGACTGGTATATGGAAGGATTGATTTCCTATATGTCGAGGGACTGGGATTTTGAAGTTGAGAATTTTGTCAGAGACGGGGTGCTCAGCGGAGAATATGAACGGTTTAACTGGCTGACAGGTGATGATGCGAAATTCGCCGGACATTCCTTCTGGAAGTATATCGGAGAAACCTACGGCGAATCGGTAATTCCGAATATTTTATACCTCACCAGGATCAATAAGAATTCCAATAGTGGGTTCCTGTACGTAATCGGATTTTCCATTAAGGATTTGTCGAGGGACTGGTTGGCGTACTACCTGGACCAGTATGATGAGAGCTTCCATAACCGTGAACTTCCGCAATCTAAGGAGGTCCTCAAAAGACCAAATAAGAGGCGTATTTATAACCAGGTAAATCTGAGTCCGGATGGTAATAAAATAGCCTTCTGCACCAATGAACTTGGCCAGTACAAGGTTTTTATCCATGATACACAGACCGGGAAAACGAAAAAAATCCTGACGCGGGAACACCGTCTGGATCAGATTCCTGACCTGACTTATCCCATCCTGGCATGGCACCCCACCGGGAGGATACTTTCATTTATTACCGAGGAGGAAGGGGGACTGAGCCTGTATTATTATATGCTTGAAAAAAAGGAGCTAAGCGAAAGGAATATTATCTTTTTTGAGAAAATCCTTGATTTTAATTATTCTGACGATGGATTTAAAATCGTTCTTTCAGGAATAAACAGGGGACAGACAGATATTTATGTGCATACAATTGCCGCTGGGACCAATGAGCGCCTGACCGACGATTTGTATGATGATTTTAATCCCAGGTTTATTAATAATTCAAAACAAATTATCTTCTCCTCGAACAGACCGCAGGATACAAGCGATTATCACGTTGAGGGAGAACCTATGAACAGCCGGTACTTATCCCAGAATCTGTATGTAATAGATTATGCGAGTAGAAATAAGGAAATCCGGAAAATATCAGAGCATCATTTTGTCAACGATATTGAGCCATTTGCCATAGGATCAAACAAATTTACCTACCTCAGTGACCAGAATGGGATACTAAACCGATTTGTGGCGGATTTTGACAGTACCATCAGTTTTATTGATACAACAACTCATTACAGGTATGTCACACAGTCATACCCTGTATCAAACTATTCCAGGAATATACTTGAACATAATTATAACCCGGAAACAGGGCAATATGCAGAGGTCGTACTACATGATAATAAGTATTACATGTACCATGATGAACTTGAATCCGGTACCGATGCATTTGTGGGAGAACTGGAAAATACCAGGTTTCGTGAATCCTATACAAAAAACCTCAGACTCATTGACAGCCTGAAAAGAATTAAGAGGGAGGTGATCTCTATCCAGGAAATTGAAGACATGCAGATCATTACTGAAAAGGACACCATCGAACTTGACCGGCAGGTAATTGATATTAATAATTATGTATTTGAGCAAGAAAAGCTTAATTATTATAATGAGCGATTTGCCAGCGACAATGTCAACCTGGTATTGGATACAACAGCCTTTTCCAGACCAACTCCAAGGATTTATGAGACTGCCTTTTATACCAACTATGTGGCAAACCAGATTGATTTTAGTTTTCTGAATGCATCCTACCAGACCTTTACCGGAGGGGCAGTGTATTATAATCCCGGATTCAATTTATTATTTAAGCTCGGGACCAATGATCTTTTCGAGGATTATAAAATCACAGGGGGAGTAAGGTTATCGGCGGACTTTGACAGTAATGAATACCTCCTGAGCTTCGAAAACCTGAAAAGAAGGCTGAACAAACAATTAATATTTCACAGGCAGGTATTTAAAAGTGTTTATGAGCAATCTTACTTCAAATCCTTCTCCCATAACCTGATGTTTAAATTAAGGTGGCCATTTAACCAGGTGGCTTCATTTGAAGGCACACTGCATGGAAGACATGATAATTACGTATACCTGGCCACCGATCTGAAAAACCTGAACGAACCCAACATTACAAATTATTGGGCAGGCGTAAACCTGGCCTACATTTTTGATAATACCCGTTACCTTGGACAGAACCTGTATCATGGTACCCGGACGAAAATTTTTGTAGAAGCCCATCAGCAATTCAATGGTGCTAAATGGGATCTGTATACAATTGGACTTGATACCCGGCATTATGTAAAAATTCACCGGACACTCATTTGGGCCAATCGTTTTGCAAGCGGGGCTTCATTCGGCGGATCAAGATTGATCTATTACCTGGGAAGCGTAGATAACTGGATTAATTTCTCCTCCAAGGTCCAGCAATTCGACCAGAGTGTACCTATCGATTACTCCCGTAATTATGTTTATCAAACCCTGGCCACAAACATGAGGGGGTTTACACAAAACATTCGTAACGGAGACCGTTTTGCAGTGCTTAACACTGAATTACGATGGCCCATGATCAGGTACTTTGCAAACCATCCACTGAGTAATAACTTCCTGAATAATTTCATGGTGGTGGGTTTTGCTGACCTGGGAACCGCCTGGAACGGACTGCATCCCTGGTCCGGCGAAAACGCCTATGATAATGAGACTATCCCAAATCCCCCTGCCCCACCCCTGACCATTACCATTGATTCGAACAGGGAACCTCTGGTTGCGGGATATGGTTTTGGGGTCCGCTCTATGATACTCGGCTACTGGATTCGACTGGACTGGGCATGGGGGATAGAGAATAATATTATACTTCCCAGAATATTCTACTTCTCCATGAACCTTGATTTTTAAATCATGATGACTATGAGCCTGAACACCATTATTATTCTTGCAATCATCGGCCTGCTGGCAGGTTTTATTAGTGGGGGACTAGGAGTAGGTGGTGGTATTATAATTGTACCTGCCCTGGTATTCATCCTGGGATTCACTCAACACCAGGCACAGGGAATCAGCCTTGGCATCATGCTGGCACCCATAGGTCTCGTCGCTTTTATAAATTACCACAAGGAGGGTTATACGAACCTGAAATACTCCCTGATTATTCTGGCTGTGTTTTTTATAGGCAGCTACCTGGGATCGAAACTGGCCCTGCAAATTCCAGCTGCAACACTTAAGAAGGTGTTTGGGGGACTTGTAATTATAGCCGGGGTAAAGATGATATTCTGGCCCTGAATAAGCACATCAACCTTCAGAAATCCATATCAGATAAGCATATGAACCTTATAGATTCCATAAAGAAACTTTCCGAAGAGTTATATCCTGAAATCCTCGGGATCCGGAGACATATACACATGAACCCGGAGTTATCCTTCGAGGAACATAAAACAGCCTCATACATCGCCGGGATTCTGGAAAAAGCAGGCATCCCCTGTAAAAAGGGGATCGCCGGAACCGGACTGCTGGCCGAAATTGAAGGGAAAGCTCCCGGGAAAGTCATTGCCCTGCGGGCAGATATGGATGCCCTGCCAATCCAGGAAGTGAACGATCTGGAATACAGATCTATAGCCGATGGAAAGATGCATGCCTGCGGTCATGATGTACACTCTTCCTCATTGATCGGGACTGCCATGATCCTGAAAAAACTTAGCAATAATTTTAATGGTAAGATCAAACTCGTATTTCAGCCCGGAGAGGAGAAAGCCCCCGGAGGAGCCAGGCTGATGCTGGAGGATAAGCTATTCGGTGAGGAGGAACCCGAAGTGATGATTGCCCAGCATGTCTACCCCCCAATGTACACTGGAAATATAGGATTCCGGGAGGGCAAGTACATGGCTTCAAGCGATGAAATCTATATTACCATCAGAGGAAAAGGAGGACATGCGGCAATGCCCCATAGAACAACCGATTCAGTTCTTATAGCTGCTCATGTTCTCGTTGCACTTCAGCAAATAGTCAGCCGGCAGGCGGAGGCCTCCATACCAACCGTTCTGTCATTCGGAAGGCTTATTGCCGACGGTGCCATGAATGTAATCCCTTCAGAGGTAACGATGGAAGGTACCTTCAGGACGATGAATGAGGAATGGAGACACCTTGCACACAAAAGAATGATCAACATGGCCCAATCTGTCGCTGAAAGTATGGGAGCGACCTGTGAATTTAATATCGTCGAAGGATACCCTGCCCTGGTCAATGACCCTGAAATTACCAGGAAATCTGCAAAGAGTGCCAGGGAATATCTCGGTGAAGATGCAGTTGAAGACCTTGACATCCGTATGACCGCAGAAGATTTTGCCTTTTTCGCTGAAAAATATCCATCTGTACTATACCGCCTTGGTGTTCGAAGTAAGGATGGCAATCCCCCCTATGAACTGCATACACCAAACTTCAACATTGATGAGGAAGCCCTGAAAGTAAGTATGGGAACCATGGCATGGTTAGCTGTTTCACATCTAATCTAAAATCAATTCAAATTATATAAATAGCTCGATATTTAATGAATTAAATATAAATTTGCAGGCAAGTTTTTTTACACCTATAAACTCAATTAAAAATGGCATACATTATAAGTGATGATTGTACAGCATGCGGCGCATGTATAGATGAATGTCCGGAAGAAGCTATATCTGAGGGAGATATCTATGTAATTGATGCAGAAAAGTGCACGGATTGTGCTTCCTGTGCCGATGTATGCCCGGTTGAAGCAATTTCCCCCGTATAAGGACAGGGGCAACCGGAACAAAACATAAAAACTGCAGCCATTTCGGGATCAGTTTTTTTTAAGGGTTATATCTAGACAGGGTCAGAATCTTCTGAAAATCGATGTCCATCATCAAATCTTCAAGGGTAATTTCCTGATTCCTCCTCATATATTCTTCAACGATTCCCCATCCAAGCCAAACCGATGCCCTGGCAGGAGATTCTGGAGTAAAATCACGTGTAAAAGGTCCACTTCCGGTAAACTTCAAGATATTCATACGCTCGGTTTCAAAAAGCATTTTATTCTCCACCAGGTATTCCCACATGGTTGATTCATTATTCCGGCAAAAATTCATTTCTGCGGCGCTGAATCCCATAATCACACTGTCCGCTTCCTCAGGCAACATCATTTTGGTAAAAAAGGCCATCTTCCCATGATAAATCATATTGGAAAGAACATTATCCACCGAATCCTTGTATTCAAATTCCGTCATTCCCCATCCCATCATGCAATCACTGGGTATCTTTCCAGGGTACATATTATCAATCTGGTACTGGTGAATCCCCAGGCGTATATAAAACTCATTCTCAGCACCCAGGTAATTATCAAGTCCGATTCCCAGGATGCCATCCGCACTGACAATGGACTGATTAAAACGTGATATAAAACTAATGATCCGGGGGGTCTCCCTTCCGGGGAAATGAACCTGGTAGCGCTTAAATGCATCTGTTAGTTGCTCCTCCTGGACTTTCAGGTCGGGGAATTTTCTGATGCACTCAAGGTACACCTGCATGTTCAGGTAATCTGTCAGGAAGCTTTTTAAATAATCCGGATAAGTAACCTGCCTGGCTCCACCGATCTGGATAATCCGGAAATTGAAAAGATCGAAAAAATCTCCGTACTGCCCATAGAAATAATCAACACTCTCTGCAATACTATCCAGATTAACCTCAAACAGGTCGAGCTCAAAACGTTGGATTTCAAGTTCCAGTTCCACACCTGAAATGTCTGTCTCATATGAATTATTCCTGCAGGAAGGAAACAGGATTGCGGATAATATGGACAGGTGCACAAACGCAAACTTCAAGGTTGGTAAATATTTCAGCATAATTTCAACGAATTATTTATTTTTGTTACATGCAAAAATACATATTAAGTCTTATCATTCTTCTCACCGCTTCTCAGTTAACCGGACAAGGATTAAGTTTCAGTGTTGTTTTGGATCCCCAGATCACCTGGATGAATTCTGATTCAAAGAAGATTGAGAGCGAAGGTACGAAATTCGGGTTTGGTGGTGGACTTGTTCTTGATCAGTATTTCAAGGAGAATTATGCCTTCTCAAGCGGAATTTTTCTGCAGGGTATGGGTGGGAACCTAAGGTATCTTGACTCCATAGACTTTATTTCCGGTGGCGTACAGGATACCCTCCCGGCAGGATCTACGATTAATTATAAAATGCAGTACATAACCATACCCATCAGCCTCAAACTTAAAACAAACGAGCTCGGTTATTTTAAATTCTTTGCCCACCTGGGGATGAACGCACATATGAATGTCAAAGCTACGGGTGATGTGGAATCGCTTGGTATAAAAGGGGAAGATATCAGGGATGAGATCAAGTACTACAAGAAGTCATATATTTTCGGGGGGGGACTAGAATATTCACTTGGGTGGAATACGGCCATTATCGGGGGAATTAACTGGTCAAGAGGAATTCTGGATGT
>JAUUZM010000312.1 GCA_030589965.1 Bacteroides sp. | reverse complement strand
GGCAATCCGCCGTTATCACTGCAATACCAAAGAATGGTATTTTCATGGGAGCTCAGTTTTTTAATTTCTGATCTGAGTTTTCCAACGGCCCTGTCCATTCCCGTGATCTCACCGTAGAAATTTTTAAGCTTTTCCGTCTGTCCATCGTATAATTTCTGGTCCTTTTCGATGGCCTGATGAGGGCCATGAGGGGAGCCAAACCATACAACTGCGAAATAGGGTTTGTTCCCTGATTCATGCTTGCTGATAAACTCCAGGGCAGCATCCACAGTTACCATTGAGCTTTCACCCTTGGTCTGCACTGCAATACCTTCCCTGCTGAGAATGGGGTCGTTATCAAAAAAGTTTGGTGCCGACAACCATTCATCGAAACCGCTGTTGCCGGGGTTCACCGGACTACCCAGCCGGACAGAGCCAAGATGCCATTTTCCGAAATGCCCGGTAACATAACCGGCATCTTTCAATACCTCTGCTATGGAATTTTCCTGGGGTCTGAGTAGTCTTCCCCATGAAAAACATCCAAAGCGGTTGGGATTTCTACCAGTCATCACACTTCCCCTTGTGGGTGAACATACCGGATGAGCAGCATAAAAATGATCAAAACGCAGAGCCTCTGCCGCCAGGGCATCAAAGTTGGGAGTTTGAAGAACCGGATGCCCATTATAGGCCATATCTCCCCAGCCCTGATCATCAGCCATACAAAGAATGATGTTGGGCCTTGCTGTTTCTTCATTACCGCCCTGGCTGCAACCAAATAAGGCAAGACATAAAAACAGAACCATAGAGTGGGCGATAAATTTTTTCATAACTTCATTTTTGTATTAAATGCTGAACAGAACTAAAGTACTAAAGATAGCTCTTATAACAGATCATTAAGAATCAATTGAAAACAACAGGAAATCTATACAGATTACTTAGTGGCCTAAGCATTGTATCAAATTCTCTTGTTGTCTTCTTGTGAAAAAGTAATGAGTGGTTTAGAAATACGGATTATCAGATTTAAACCCTAATTTTAAAATTCATTTTCAAATAACAATAATGATAGATTCCAGGGAATTCAGGAAGTACGCACATGAATTTGTGGACTGGATGGCAGATTATCTTGAAAATATAGATAAACTTCCTGTTAAGTCCCAGGTCAAACCAGGAGAAATTTTTTCAAAGATCCCAGATCAACCCCCGGGGACCTCTGAATCAATGGATGATATATTCGGTGATTTTAAGGATGTTATCCTGCCAGGAATGACTCATTGGCAGAGTCCAAATTACTTTGCCTACTTCACTGCCAATTCAAGTTATCCTTCCGTACTGGCAGAAATGCTTACTTCAACTATGGCGGCTCAGTGTATGGTATGGGAGACTTCACCTGCAGCTGCAGAACTCGAGGAAAAGGTTATGAACTGGCTGAGGGATATGATTGGATTGCCGGAGAGTTTTGAAGGAGTGATACAGGACACAGCTTCCACGGCTACCCTTGTTGCCTTGCTAACCGCCAGGGAAAAATTATCCGGATACAGTATTAATGAAAAGGGTTTTTCCGGGGATGAAAAATACAGAATCTACTGCAGCAGTGAGGCTCATTCTTCTATAGAAAAGGCTGTAAAGATGGCCGGGTTTGGCAGGCAGAACCTGGTAAAAATAGAGGTTGATGACACCCTCGCCATCCGCCCCGAAAGCCTGAAACAAGCTATTGAAAACGACATCTCAGAAGGAAAGACTCCTCTATGTGTAGTGGCTGCCCTGGGAACTACCGGAACCGTGGCCATTGATCCGCTGAAACCCATTGCAGAAATATGCAGGAACCACAATATCTGGCTGCATGTGGATGCCGCTTATGCGGGAACTGCACTGGTTTTGCCTGAACAGAGATGGATGATTGAGGGAATTGAGGAAGCGGACAGCTTCGTTTTTAATCCCCATAAATGGATGTTTACCAATTTTGATTGTTCGGCCTATTACGTAAAGGATACAGAGGCACTTATCCGGACCTTTGAAATCCTGCCCGAGTATTTGAAAACCGGGACCAGGGGACAGGTGAATGATTACCGGGATTGGGGTGTACAGCTAGGGAGAAGGTTCCGGGCCTTAAAACTTTGGTTTGTAATCCGGGATTTTGGAGTGGATGGGATACAAAAGAAGGTTAAGGAGCATCTCGACTGGGCATCAGAATTAGCCGGACAGATCAAGGAGAGTGAAGATTTTGAGTTGTTGGAGCCTCAGCATCTGGGACTGGTATGCTTTCGATACAGGCCCGGTGAAGAGAGGGATAAAGAACGTCTGAATGCAATGAATCAGGAATTGATGCAAATCCTGAACGAGAGTGGAGATATTTATCTGACCCATACCAAGGTGGATGGATTCATAATCCTGAGAATGGTAATCGGGCAGACCAACGTTACAAGGGACCATGTACAAAGGGCCTGGAATCTGATCCTGCAAACCGCCGAAACCTTATAATCCAAAATCAATTAAAGATCTACTATATGAATGAGAGATGGACCCTGAAAGGAATGAAGGCACTCGTGACGGGTGGTACCAAGGGGATTGGACTTGCTATAAGCGATTCCCTCGCCTCCTGGGGAGCTGAGGTTATTTTTGCTGCCAGAACCAAAACGGATGTCAAACAAACAGAGGAACAACTGCGCCGAAAGGGATACACCGTACATGGTGTCACCGCGGATGTTAGCCTGAAGGAGGGCAGGGATAAACTTCTTGGATTTGTTGAAGGTAAATTCCCCCGATTGGATATTTTGGTTAATAACGCCGGAACTAATGTCCGGAACAAGATTGATGAATATACGGATGAGCAGATCAATCATATTATGAATACTAATTTCATGTCCGCCTTTGACCTCTCGCGGCGCAGCCTTCCCCTGTTAAAGGGATCCGGAAAAGCCAGCGTGATATATAATTCTTCTGTAGCCGGACTTAACCATATTAAAACTGGAACCGTTTATGGAGCAAGCAAAGCTGCCCTAATTCAGCTTACCAAGAACCTGGCAGTGGAATGGGCGGAATACGGGATCCGCGTAAATGCTGTAGCACCATGGTATATCAAAACTCCTATGGTACAACACCTGATCGAGGATGATGATTTTATGAAGGAAGTCAAGGCAATTACACCTATGAGAAGGGTAGGGG
>JAUUZM010000250.1 GCA_030589965.1 Bacteroides sp. | reverse complement strand
GGACCATCTTGGCAGAGTGGATTTCCTGATCCAGTCCGACAAACTCTTCCAGGAATATCGTATGAAACATAAAATCAGATCCAAGAAGGACTGGAACCAGTACCAGATCAATTTCCTCAAATCTCATAAATTCTATACTCCCATTGCCAACCGGATGAGGGAAATCCCCAAAGAACAACAAATCGAAAACATCAGGCAGTTCTCTTGATTCTCACTATTAAATAACACTCTTTGATGGTTGGCTATCTCTCGTTTTATATCTAATTTTAGGAGCTCTTACAAAAACTCAAAGTGACCATGAATATTGACTGGGGAAATCTACCGTTTGGCTACATGCCCACTGATCATAATGTACGTTGTTATAACCGTAATGGTGAATGGGGTGAACTCGAAATTACTTCTGATGAGTATATTTCATTGCACATGGCTGCAACCTGTCTTCATTACGGACAGGAGTCTTTTGAGGGAATGAAGGCCTACATGGGTAAGGATGGTAAGATCAGGATCTTCCGCTGGCAGGATAATGCCCGCCGTATGCAGAGATCTGCTGAGGGTATAAAACTTGCGGTTGTCCCGGAAAAACTTTTTCACGATGCCATTGTAAAGGCAGTCCAGCTCAACAAACGTTTCATCCCGCCACACGGAACGGGAGCTTCCTTGTATATTCGTCCCCTGCTGATTGGCAGCGGTCCCGAGGTAGGTGTTAAACCTTCCGGGGAATACCTGTTCATGGTTTTTGTAACCCCGGTTGGGCCATATTTTAAGGAAGGTTTCAGGCCCATGAATATGATGGTGTGCAGGGACTTTGACAGAGCTGCTCCTTTGGGAACTGGTCACATTAAAGTCGGAGGTAATTATGCCGCCAGCCTTCTTTCCATGGAAAAGGGACATGAAAAGGGATTTGCTTCGGTCATTTACCTGGACGCAAAAGAAAAAAAATACATCGATGAATGCGGTCCGGCGAATTTCTTTGGGATTCGCGGAAACACATACATCACCCCTGCATCACCTACCATCCTCCCATCCATCACCAATTTAAGCTTGCAGGATCTGGCCAAAGAACTGGGTATGGAGGTTGAAAAGCGACCTGTTCCCCTGGAAGAGATTGCGGAATTTGACGAGGTGGGGGCCTGTGGTACAGCTGCCGTGATTTCACCCATAAAAAAGATCGTTGATCCGGATACTGGCATCACGTACGAATACTGTAAGGATGGAAACCCCGGTCCGGTCTCAGTTAAACTTTACAATAAGCTCGTTGACATCCAGTACGGTGATGAACCTGATCCTTTTGGCTGGATCGAGATCATAGACTGATTCCCCGGAAGGGAAATATTCCTGAGCGTGGGGAAAACCTTAAATAAGCTTAAAAAGCTTCTGATCCAATGCATTAAATATGCCTCAAACGGAGGTAATTGCGTGGTTTTTTATATTTTTGTGCATTCCTGAAACGGGTTGATGAAAAAGAAAGAGACCAGCACTACGAGGAGAAAACTCAGAAGTTCATACGCAACTTCCATCATCAGCATTTCGCTGGTGCTTTTTTTACTTGGACTGGTGGGACTTCTTATGCTGAATGCCCAACGTCTGAGAACGCATGTGCTTGAGAATCTCGGATTTTCAATCGTGCTTAAAGCTGATGCAAAAGAAGTCGACATCCTCCGCCTGCAGAAAAATCTGGACACTAAAGTTTACGTGAAATCAACCGATTATATTACAAAGGACGAGGCTGCACGCGAAACGTCTGAAGAATTAGGGGAGGATTTTATTGAATTTCTAGGTTACAACCCCTTGCCTGCTTCAATCGTTGTTAAGTTCTACGCTGATTATGCAAACACGGACAGCATAGCCGCCATTGAAAAGGAATTACAGCGTTTCGAGGAAGTGGATGAAGTGATGTACCAGGAATCTCTGATCCACCTGGTGAATGAAAATGTTCGCAAGATCAGCCTGATTATCCTGGCTTTCAGTGCTGTCATGTTTTTTATCGCCATCGCACTGGTTAATAATACCATACGCCTGAGTGTATAT
The DNA here is from genome assembly GCA_030589965.1 of Bacteroides sp. Classification (GTDB taxonomy): domain Bacteria; phylum Bacteroidota; class Bacteroidia; order Bacteroidales; family SM23-62; genus SM23-62. The sequence continues at coordinate 3,212 of JAUUZM010000250.1, read as the reverse complement.
GCCAGACGCTTTCTGATCAATACCATGCAATTGGTTGGAGCAACCAGTTCGTTTATTCGCAAGCCTATCCTGATGAAAAGTGCCGGACACGGGATATATGCTGCGATTATCGCCATTCTCCTCCTCTGCGGGGTAATCTACCTGATTCAAAAGGAATTCATGGAGGTGATTAGTTTTAAAGACATTGATATCCTGGTTATTTTGTTCCTGATTGTAATATTCCTCGGGGTCCTGTTAAATATGATATCAACCTATTTTGCAATAAATAAATATCTGAGGATGAAATCCGAAGATCTTTACTATTAATATTTTGTACTATGGCCAAAAAGAAAGTTGAACAGGAAAGTCTTGATTTTCCACTGCAGAAAGAAAATTACATTTTACTTATTATCGGGTTTGCCATCATAATGCTGGGATTCTTGCTGATGATGGGAGGAAAATCAGATGACCCCAATGTTTTTAATGAAGAAATTTTCAATTTCAGGAGAATAACCCTCGCCCCTATAGTGGTCCTCTTTGGATTTATTTTCGAAATCTGGGCCATTATGAAAAAACCCAAAGAAGCCAAATCCGAATAAATGAACTGGCTTGAGGCCTTGATCCTTGGATTGGTCCAGGGACTTACAGAATTTCTTCCGGTTAGCAGCAGCGGACACCTGGAAATTGGTAAAGCTATTCTGCAGATCGAAGCAAAGGAGAATCTTACTTTCTCAATCGTGGTGCATGGGGCAACCGTTCTGAGTATACTTGTGGTATTCTGGCAAGACATACGTGACCTGATCGTGAAGTCAATTACTTTTAAGTATAATGAGTCCAGCTCCTACGTACTTAAAATCATATTATCCATGGTGCCTGTTGGTATTGTCGGAGTTTTTTTCAAGGAAGAAGTGGAATCCTTCTTTACCGGAAACCTGGTCCTGGTCGGCAGTATGCTTCTGATTACAGCCCTCCTCCTTGTGATCACTAATTTCGTTCCTTCTGGTGTACGGAAGATTCGTTACCTGGATGCCTTTATCATAGGTATCTCACAAGCTCTTGCTGTAATGCCTGGTATATCCCGTTCAGGCGCAACCATCGGTACTGCCATGCTGCTTGGTATCAAACGTGAGGAAGCGGCACGTTTTTCATTCCTTATGGTTATCCTGCCCATCCTGGCAGCAAATTTTCTTGATCTCAAGGACATGGAGCCTGCCGCCCAGGGGGCTATCGGTATATTTCCTCTTATGGTTGGATTTGGAGCTGCATTTATCTCCGGACTCGCAGCCTGTAAATGGATGCTATCGATCGTTAAAAACGGAAAACTTTTATACTTCGGTATCTACTGCCTGGTAGTTGGGTCTATTGCAATTATCACCGGACTAATATAATCCTCTATTCAAGCTGATTTATTCAATGACAACCCTGAATACTCATACTGATTTCCTAAAGGGTGCTGTCCTGCTTATTGATAAGGAGGTGGACTGGTCATCTTTCGATGTAGTAAAAAAAGTCCGTAACCTGATCAGGAATAAACTGGAAATTAAAAAGATCAAAGTGGGGCATGCAGGAACACTGGATCCGCTGGCAACCGGACTTATGATCCTCTGTACAGGGAAAGCCACAAAGGAAATTGAATCATACCAGGGTATGACAAAAGAATACGAGGCTACTTTTCGCCTTGGACAAACGACCCCATCTTTTGACCTTGAATCAGAAGTTGATCATGAATATCCAACAGAGCATATTACCATGGAACTTATTCAGGAAATCATTAGCCAATTTATTGGTGAATCCGAGCAGGTTCCGCCTCTGTTTTCAGCCAAAAAAATCGATGGAAAGCGGGCCTATGAATATGCCAGAAAAGGTATAGAAAAAGAATTGACTCCGGCATCCATTACAATTCACAGCCTGGAGATCCTTGAATACCAGGAAAATGAATTGAAACTCCGTATACTCTGCAGCAAGGGAACTTATATACGTGCCCTGGCTCGGGATATGGGTAAAGCCCTAGGTAGCGGGGCATATATGGCGAAGCTAAGGAGGACTGCCATTGGTGATTACAGAATAAATGATGCCATGGAACTAAAAATATTTGAAGAAAAATTAAACATATTGTAACCAATTGGGTTTTCTTACGTATAAGGTGACTCGTCTACTCAATCCGTAAACTATATTATTCGCATGAAATTATCGCAATACAAGTACAACTTACCTGAAGATCTTATTGCAAAATATCCCTCAGGAAATCGTGATGAATCACGCCTAATGGTGCTGAACCGTAAAACCGGGAAGGTGGAACATAAGGTATTCAAGGATGTACTGGGCTACTTCAATGACCAGGATGTTCTCGTTTTTAATAACACCAAGGTATTTCCGGCAAGGCTTTACGGAAATAAGGAAAAAACAGGTGCAGAAATTGAAGTTTTCCTGCTCAGAGAATTGAACCAGGAACAAAGATTATGGGACGTTCTGGTCGATCCTGCGCGTAAAATCCGGATCGGTAATAAATTGTATTTCGGAGAAGACGATGTGTTGGTTGCCGAGGTAATTGACAACACTACTTCCCGTGGCCGTACCCTGCGTTTCCTTTATGACGGAGATTACGAAGATTTTAAAAAGACTCTTTACCAACTGGGTGAAACTCCTCTCCCAAAATTCATCCAGCGGAATGTTGAACCTGAAGACCGTGAGAGATACCAGACAGTTTATGCGGAACATGAAGGAGCAGTCGCTGCCCCAACGGCAGGAATGCACTTCAGCAAACAGTTGCTGAAACGTTTGGAGATCAAGGGATGTGAGTTTTCTTTTATAACCCTGCATGTCGGTCTTGGAAATTTCCGTACGGTTGATGTTGAAGACCTGACCAAACACAAAATGGATTCCGAACGGATCATTATTGAAGATGCATCCACCAAAATAGTCAACTCAGCCAAGGACAGGAAGAACAAGGTATGTGCAGTAGGAACTACTGTGATGAGGACTCTCGAAAGTTCAGTTTCCACTCAGGGTTATCTTAAACCATATGACGGATGGACGAATAAGTTTCTTTTTCCACCCTATGAATTCAGCATTGCCGATATGATGATCTCAAATTTCCATCTGCCAGTTTCAACCCTGTTAATGATGGTGTCAGCTTTTGCCGGCTATGATTTCCTGATGGATTGCTACCAGATCGCCATTAAGGAAAAATATCGTTTCGGTACTTACGGTGATGCGATGCTGATCATTTAAGG
>JAUUZM010000299.1 GCA_030589965.1 Bacteroides sp. | reverse complement strand
GCCGGACTGATGGGGTATGGGTTGACATCCATATTGGGAAATGCCGGGGGATTCCTGGGAGTATCAATGGGGGCCATATTTATGCATAGGTTGGGAAGCTTCAGCGTAGAGGGAGTCTGGTGGATTCGTCTGCTAAGAATTGTAGTTGGACTAATGGGTATTGTCACACTTTTCATAATGGTACAGGTTCTTTCGCCAGATATGAGTCGTCCAATTCTGAAGGCTGCATGGAGATTCCTGGGCTTTTACCTCATTTCATTTTCAGCTATATACCTGCTCCCCCTTTTATTCCTGAAACTGAAACTACAAAGAATGATGTCTTGAGGGTTTGATTTGAGGCAATGATAGCTGCGGTTGAGCTGATCAGAAATTGATCCTGTAGTAAATAAAAAAGAAAATACCTTGCTGATAAGCGGTCTCAATCTGGTTGGAATTGCTGTTATAATAATATTGCCATTCATTTTGCCGGTTCGTAATATTCGTGACGTCCATTCCAATCTCATGTCTCATTTTTCTGCCATTATATTTATACCGGACATTTCCGTCCAGTCTCATATACCTGGCCATTCTTGACTCATAGGCCTGGTCATATAAATATACATCATCATCCTCAAGTAATGTCTTTTCTTCGTCATGTGGAATGATACGCCTGCCCCCGGAAGTAACGAATCGCAAATTAAAATTGATAAAACCATGATCCTTAACAGGCAGCTCATACCCGATTAATGCATTGATATTTACATCGCTGTTAAAAGCTGTATTTCTTAATATACCATCACTGCCCTTGTACTTAGAGTCAAGAAGGGAGCTTGTAAAAAGAAAATAATACCCATCACTCAAGAATTTTTCAAGGGTGAATTCGAGACCGTAGTTTCTTCCATAACCCCCATTTACCAAGCTATCGACAATAACCTCCTCCGATCCTGCACCAAAATTAATCAGTGAAAAATGAGAACTTCTTTGTTCAACGGGCACATCATTCAATTGTTGGTTGTAAACCTCTGCTTTTAACCGTAGATTCCGGGAAATTGATAAGTCATAACCGAGTGCGAAATGGTGACTTTTTGTAAATCCAAGATCGTGATTTGTTTCAATGTAATTTTCTCTGTCCCATAAATCATCCGTAAGATAAGTCTGAGTAAGATAATGGAAGAATGGATGCATCTGGCTATGAAGTCCGTATCCCATACTGAGGGTCTGTTTTTCAGTAAATCTCCATCTCAGATTAGTCCTTGGTTCAAGAGACCATGTATTATTCATGAAAAAATGAAGGTAATTCAATCCGGCATAAAGTGTAAGTGTGTTGGTGAACCTGTGTTTCCATTCGATATGTGTTCTTAATACAGCCATATTATTATCCTTCAGAACCTTCGGGGGTAACATTACCAGGCTATCCCCTTGAGATCCGGGATAAATTATTGATTCATCATGGAACCGGTACTCTACAAAATTATTCTCAAGAGACAATCCTGCATTTATACTATTCTTTGCATTTAATTTTGTCAACAGTTTGGAGGAGATCAGAAACCTGTCCTCTTTGAAATGATTGCTAAAAAAGGTTCGTGTTATAACACCATTGATAAGGGAATCATGACCCTGGGAAGACTGGGTTGCGGAGTATGCAATATCAGAAATAATCCTTGATTTATTTCCGAGAAAATGCACATTTTTAAGTCCAACAACAGCCGTACCGGCCCCGGATTCATCAGTGACCTGGATCTTGTTCATGGGTGTAGAGGATGCAGAATCATCCTCAATGCCTGTAATCTGGCTGTTTCCTCCAAATCCAAAGATTGATATTCTACCTTTTTTATAAGGGAAGTTCGTTTTAAAGGAAAGGTCCTTGTAATGTGGCAGTGCTCCGACCCATAACAACTCATCGACCAGTCCCAATAAAGAAACCCGTAAATTAACCATATAAGATGCCCCACTTTTTTTCGAGATTGGGCCCTCAGCTCCCAATACCAGTCCCATAAGACCAACCTCAGCCACATACTCCTGTTTTTTGTTATTACCATTTCGCAAGCGAAGGTCAAAAACGCCAGATACGCCATTTGAATATTCTGCCGGAAAGGCGGAGGTTAAGAAATCAGATTGTGCCAATAGCTTATTATTGACCATACTGACTGGTCCGCCTGTTGCTCCCGGAATACTAAAATGGTTTGGATTTGGGATAGGAATACCTTCCATTCTCCAAATTAATCCATCTGGGGAGTTTCCCCTGATCACTAAATAATTGTAAAGATCCCCATTCGGGAAAACGCCGGCATAATTAGAAGCCATCCTTGCCGGATCTCCCCAAGAGCCGGCATACCTTTCAGTTTCATCAACGGTAAAGGACCGTGCGGATATCCCTGCCATAGGATTTATAGTCTCATCCTTGCTAACGTTTGCAGCAACTGTTACTCCTTCCATCCTGGTGATCAGTTCCTTCAATCCAACATCCAGAAATACTTCTCTGGCCACGCCTACTTCTACTTCGCGGATAATAAAGGACTGATAACCAACACGACTAATTAAAATATTATACCGGCCTACCGGTACATCCAAAATTTCAAAAAGCCCGGATTCATCGGTAATCATACCTGTAATAGGTCCGGCTTCCAGGATCATAACATTGGTGGCAACAAGAGGCATCTGAGATTCCTGGTCAACCACCTTTCCCCTGATTGTCTGTTTGGGTTGAGAGAAGGCCTGGTTAATAAATACTACAAGTAAGAATAATATGGTAGCTAGTTTTCGCATCCAGTAAGCCATAAAGCCAAATTTATGCAATTATAATTACATGGAAACCCTGATTATATGGAACTGAATTAGAATGGACCGCAGAGACTATTTTCGGATCCTGAACCTCTGCCAGGAACGGAGATAGGCTGCCAGATCTTTGCGTGCGGTTGCATCAAGAGCAGGGTAATCATCCGAGCCTCTTCCCCAGGAGGGCATTTTTGTTCCTTCTCTTCCCAGGCTAATGGTTGCTATTAGATAGCCGTTGCTGGCTGCACTGAGAAATTCCTGGTTATTTAAAGCAGGAGCTTTTGTTCCTTCTCCATACTTTCCATGGCATTCAGCACAATGGGCTAAAAACAAGGATTTGCCTTTGGGAGCATTGCCCGGATTAGGGCCCTGATAAATATATTCCCGTTCTCTGGCTGCATTTTTTCGCATGTATTGGATAATGTCAGAAACTCCCTTGGGGTCAAGCTTCCCAGCTCCCTGAACATCAGTCGACCAGCCGAACATAGCAGTATGGGAACGGCCGGCAGAAATGGTTTCATAGAGGTAGCGTTCACTGGCAATTTGCTGAAAGTCCCGCGTAAGAATAGCCGGACCGGTATCTCCTTCGCCGAATTCTCCATGGCACCTTGAACACAGGTAGTGAAACTGGAGATCCCCCTTTGCCGGGTCACCCGCTGGCAGTTTAATTGAAAGATCATCCAGGGGGCCCCTTCCCCATGTCCGAAGGTATGCTATTAGTCCAGCTAACTCCTCCGGATTGTATTTTGTCCATGAAGGCATTCCGGCTATATTCCGACCCGACACCATGGTATTATACAGGAACCTGTCGGAAGCTGTGGCCAGGAAATCAGGATTATTCAACGGCAATCCGATATCTCCTTTACCATTTTCTGCATGACAGATGGAACAATCCCTCATATAAATATTTTTTCCTTGTTCAGAATTCCCGGCAAGGCCTGAGATCTCTTTAAATGATTCCTGGTATTCAAACTTTTTTTCCAGCATCAGGACCACGGAATCTATCTCCGGAAGTGTTAGTCCCGAGTGTTGTGGAAGCCAGGAAGCCATTTGCTGGCTTCCCCTGCCATGAAGTATGGTAAACCTGATCATCTCATCGGAAGCAACCCTGATAAAATCATAGTTTCCCAGGGAGGGTACCCCTGTATTATAGGTTTCAAAATCTTTGCCTTCCCCGTTTTTCCCATGACAGGATGAACATATCATCGAAT
>JAUUZM010000053.1 GCA_030589965.1 Bacteroides sp. | reverse complement strand
AACTTCCCAAAGAACAGGGGCATATAAAACATTCAAGCACGGAGTTAAACCAAATTGGCCGCAATTGAATGACCTTTGTTCAAATACCGGGTTAATCCCGGTTCAAAAATTTCAATTTGGATTTTTATATATTATTTGAATCCAATATCTTGTATTCCAATCCATACGTGAGTTTTGGCTTTCAGTTATTACCTCTATTACTCTATTATTTATGTCAAATGTGTACAAATATCTTTCAACACAACATAAGTTTGGATAGCTTCCATCATGCTTTTTAGATTTAACTAATTCTTTAGAGCTTTTTCCCTGAAAAAATGAAGATGGGATTGCATTTATATCATAAAATGCATTATTCAAATAATTATCAATATTATAGTACTCGTAATCCCAAGTAATTGTTTCATTATCCCTGTCAGGTAAAAAATCGATTCCCTCCCTTATTTCCCTCACCAAATTTCCTTCAAGTACGGAGTAAAATGTCGAATCATCTTTGAATGTTACTTTAATTAAATAATCTTCTTCATAATAGTATTGAGAGTAATGGACAGAATCATATATAATATATCCATAACTATTTAGAGGATAAACTATAGTATCTATAGAGATAGTATGATTATAGTTTGTCTCATTTACGACTATCAATCTACTATTTTTTATTTCAATGTAACTATCACAACTATGAAAATCATTTGGATTCTCAACAACTCTTTTCATATGTTTAATATTGCCATCTGAATCATAATCATAGGTAATGAATAATTTGTGATTTAGGTCTTCAGGTAAAAAAATATGACGTACTGTATCTACAAGCAAATTATTAATGTTCGGTTCATTTATACTAGACTCTTCTTTTGTACATGAGTATAATGCTAGAATCAATAAAAGTTGTAATGCAATTCGTTTTTTCAATGGTTCAATTTTTAAATGCATGGACCGGGTAGCTTACGCCCCCTAAGAACCGTACGTGCGGCTTTCGTCGCATACGGCTCAAGCGCTTTTAAGGCAATCCCGGTGAAGGGACACCCGGCTGTTCGTATTGGTTTCCGTACCACTAAAAGTAGTGATTTGTTTACATTCTTTTGCTAAGATTTCTCTCCTTGCTTTCCGCTGGGAAAAGTACTTATCATATTCTGGGAGGTAGGGGTTGGCAAGACTTCTAATTTTCACATCATTTTCATTTTTCTATTTCTATCGGCAGCTTCAATACTCTTTGTGTTCTCGCCTGTCTCAATATATCTTATAGCAATAGTATAACAACTACTACAGGAGAAAGCAAATCTTGCTGGTACGTTGACCTGAAGGGACAGAATGAAATGGTGTAATAACTGGTATTTGTGTACCCCTTTCAGGATTAGCGTCCACCATAGCCTCCACCACAAAACACAAAACCCCAGATTATCAGAGGTTTAATGCATTTACTTTGAGGTCGGTAGCGGAGCCGAAACATGGTCTTTAGAGTATTCGAGGCAGACTCCTAGCAGATTCGAGGCAGTTGTTCTCCCGTAAGCATATCAATTATCCGGCTTGATCCAATGGAGGTGGTCATTCGGACCACTGATGGATGCTCTTCGGTGAGCTGGCCGATTATAACAGAATCCTTTCCATGCGGATGGTTTTGCATTGCCCTCAGAACCTTTTCAGAGTCATCATCCGGGACAATAACCAGGATTTTGCCCTCGTTTGCAATGTACATCGGGTCCAGTCCAAGAACCTCACAGGCCCCCATTACCTCCGGACGAACAGGTATGGAAGTTTCATCCAGAACGATCCCTGCATGAGCAGATTTAGAGATCTCATTCAGGGTAGTTGCAACACCACCTCGTGTGGGATCGCGCAGAACGGAAACATTCAGACTGGCATCAAGTATGGCATCTACAAGACCATTCAGAGCAGCCGAATCAGATTCGATGCTGGTCTGAAATTCCAGTCCCTCCCGGGCCGACATAATAGCCACTCCATGATCCCCGATAAATCCACTCAAAATAACCACATCTCCTGGTTTGCAAGCGGAGGGATCAATATTCACACCCTCTCTTACGCATCCTACTCCTGATGTATTAATAAATATCTGGTCCCCGCTCCCATGGTCCACTACCTTGGTATCCCCGGTTACAATCCTGACCCCTGCCAGGTCTGCGGCCTGCTTCATGGTAAGCACGATCTTCCATAGATCCTCCATGGCTAAGCCCTCCTCCAGGATCATGCCTACAGAAAGGTATTCCGGTTTTGCCCCGCAGCAGGCAAGATCATTGACTGTACCATTTACAGCAAGATCTCCAATATTACCGCCCGGAAAGAAGACAGGCTTAACAACAAATGAATCAGTAGTGAATGCCATTCGACCTGATACTGTAGGCAATATAGCCCCATCATGTCCGGCGTCAAGCTGCTCATCCGAAAATATGGGTCTGAAAAGTTTATCGATCAGCTGATGGGACAATCTCCCCCCGCTCCCATGTGCCATGGTGATGTACGGGTACTCTGAGATGGGAATGGGACAATTCAATGTAAAATCCATGGGATTGTATTTGGAATCTTTGGTTTAACAGTTAGATAGTCGATTCGGTTTCTGATCCGGTTTCTGATTTTTTAAAACGGTAATAGGCGGAACAGGCTCCTTCGGAGCTTACCATCGGAGCTCCCAGTGGATGCTCAGGTTTGCATTCCTTGCCAAAGGCCGGAAAATCACCAGGTTTCTTCAATCCCTGTAATACTTCTCCGGCAATGCATAAGGGAGATTCCTGTTGTTGAATATCTCCCACATCGAAAATATTTTCTGCATTGAATTCATCGTACCTGCCAGACAGGCTGAAGCCACTCAGGGGAATATTTCCTATACCCCTCCATTTCATATCAGACACCTCGTAAACCTCCCGGAGAACTTTCTTTGCATGGATATTACCTTCCAGGCTGACAACTCTGCCGTAAGCATTTTCTACCTCATGCCTTCCTTCTTCCAACTGCAGCACAACCTGATGGATCCCTTTCAATATATCTACCGGTTCAAAACCGGTAACCACTATGGGGATGCGATATTTTTCCGCAATCGGCAGATATTCCTCGTAACCCATTACGGTACATACATGTCCAGCTGCCAGAAAACCCTGAATCCTGCTCTCCTCAACGGACAGGATTGCTTCCATGGCGGGAGGTACCAAAACATGTGAACTCAGGATGGAAAAGTTTTTCAATCCCCTGCGATCAGCCTCTTTAACAGCCATAGCATTGGCCGGGGCGGTCGTTTCAAAACCAATAGCAAAAAATACCACCTTCTTTTCAGGATTATCCTCGGCTATTTTCACTGCATCGAGAGGTGAGTATATGATCCGGATATCCCCACCCCCTGCTTTGACGCTTAGCAGGTCTTTTTCAGAACCGGGGACCCGCAGCATATCTCCATAGGATGTAAATATTACATCATCGCGCTGGGCAATACGGACAGCTTTGTCAATTATTTCAAGGGGAGTCACGCAAACCGGGCATCCCGGACCGTGTACAAGCCGGATCTCCTCAGGAAGAAATTCCTCCAGACTATACCGCATAATACTATGGGTTTGACCACCACATATCTCCATAATGCACCATTCCCTTGTAGTGATCTTATGGATCCCCTCAGAAAGGTTCTTTACCAGTTCCCTGTCCCTGAATTCATCAACGTACTTCATTTTCGGGTGGCTACCAGCCGTCTTTACCTAGTTCTGCGTCAAATTCTCCCATCTCTTTCAGCAATTTTAAGGTCTCCAGGGCATCCTCTTCATCAAGAATGTTCAAGGCCATGCCAACATGGATCAGTACATAATTCCCTACTTCCACTTCAGGTAACCATTGAACACTGACTTCCTTGACCACGCCAGCAAAGTCGACCTTTGCCATTTTCAACCCGGCATTGCTATCATCAATCGAAAGCACTTTTCCTGGAACTGCTAGGCACATATCTAATAGTTTTTATTTAAGAGCAAAATTAGGAAAAAATGGATACCTGTATGCATTAAGACAGAAACATCCACTTGAGATTTTCGTATATTGTTAAATGTTTATTAAGACCCTCTGAAAATGAAAACCAGATACACATTTATATTAGCCCTCATTCTCTTTGCACTTTTTTCAAGGTGCAAGAAAGAAGATTCCCAGCCGGAACTTATCGCTCATACCGGTGTGGATACTACTGCCAGCATAGGCGATACGGTATGGCTTGACGCATCGTCATCTACCGGCACCGACTACTCGGTAAAGTGGAATTTCCACAACCAGCCTGCAGATGATACGATTACCCGGTCTGACACGGATTCGGCATTTTTCATACCACTTCACAACGGGGCTTACCAGATTAAATTAACCATCAGCAAGGGAGATCTTTTTGCCTCTGATTATCAGGATGTTGAAGTTTCTGGAGCATTCATACTGGAGGAAGATATTACTGAAAGGACCAGGTTAAAGAAGATTGCCCTTCCGGGGGATCCCGATTATATTGCCATAGGGGAAGTGAAGGTAACTGCCGCCTTAATAGTGGACCTGGGAGTGATTATTGAGTTCAGGGAAAATGCCTCCCTGCTAATTGATGAAGGGGGTGAAATATTTGCGGACGGGGCATCTTTTATTCCATCAGATTCTACATGGAAGGGAATAGGTGTTAAATCCCAGGGAAATTCATTTACCGGCTGCCTTATCCACAATGCCGGCAATGCTTCATTTACTGAAGATCCTGATGATAAAGCCGGGATAATTATGTTCAGTGGTTCCGCCCTGGCATTTTCCGGGAATACCATCAGTAACAGTGGGGGAAACGGTTTAATATTAATGGACGGGAGTAATTTCTTTGACGATACGGAGAACCAGGTGAATGCCTATCACAATAATAAATTTGTCAATAATGCAGAGGGTCCCATGGTGATCCCCGTGCAGGTGTTGAGCTATCTGAGCGGACAAAAATTTGAGAATGAAACGCCTGGGACTTTCATTGAGATTTATGAATCTTCCTATGCCTCTTCATCCGGCATTAATCCGCGCCTGGATAATGTAGGGATGCCTTATTTGATAACCGGACTCCTGACAATCAACAAGGACATGACCATTAATAAGGGGGTTGAAATGTATTTTGAACCCGGTGCCGGTCTGAGAATAAATGGATTACTAAATATATCGGGCACATCTGACATGCCTGTTACTATGGATGGAGTAAGCGAAACACAGGGATCATGGATGGGTATTAATGTGAAAAGCGGACAGGTAAACATAACTTTCCTCAAGCTCCTAAATGCCGGTGGCGGGATATTCTCCGGTCTGAGCGAAAAAGCTTCCCTCACGGTGGAAAATTTACTCAGCATGAAAAACTCCACGATCTCCGGCAGCGGGGGAATCGGACTCTACATGCCGGGGAATGGACATATACAGTACGATGTTAATTTCGTAGATAATACCATTGAAAATAATGCAGCCTCTGCCCTCAGGTTACGAATGGACGATGTTACCAAGGTGGTCAACAATAACAGTATCAAATCATCAGATGGAACGCCGGCCATTGAGGTCCGCATGGGACTTGATGATCCGCTTGGAACATGGGTGAACATGGAGGGAGACTATGACTATAAAATTCTTGAATCCCTTACCATTAAGGCTACAAAGGACCTGGCAATTGAGGTCGGGACTAATATTAAAATGTCTGCTGGAACCATCCTGACTGTATCGGGCGGACTGAAGGCTCTTGGCTTACCGGGATCTGAGATTACCATTGAAGGAGTAGAATCAAAAAAGGGATATTGGGATGGAATTTTCGTTAACAGCAATGATACTATCCAGCTTGACCAGGTGATTATCCGTGACGCAGGCGGTGCCCTCCAGGACAAGGCTAACCTGATCGTTCAGTCAGCAACTACAGAAGGCGCTGGCACAGTACTCACCGTCACCAACTCCACCCTGAACAACAGCAAGGGATACGGCGTAGTAATAAAGTCAGGGGCATCCGATTTCGGTATTAATGATCCTGCTTCAAACAATACTATCGAAGGTGACCTGGGTGGTTTTCTCAATGAAAATTCACCATGAATACCCTCACAATGTTATTTGATATGGACGGAGTCATTATTGATTCCGAACGGGTATACCAGGAGATCGAGAGAAATATGTATGAGGAACTGGGGATACCTGTAAGCAGGGAGGAACACCTGAAGTTCATGGGGACCGCTGAGTGGTCGATGTGGACCTATATGTGTGAGAAATACAAGGTAAATCAAACAGTTGAAGAACTGGTACATCAGGAACGAGATCTTTTCATGAAAAGGCTGGATCTGCCGGGAGATATACCTTTGATGGATGGACTCATTCCCCTGTTAGAGTTGCTAAAATCAGAACATATTCCCTGCTGGATTGCCTCCTCATCATCCTCGGATATCATAGCCAGGGTAATCGAAATTAATGGTCTTGGAAAATACTTTGAAGGGTATGTTAGCGGAGATGACGTTTCCCAATCAAAACCTTCTCCTGAAATTTTCCTTAAAGCTGCCGGACTGGCAAAAGCCCATCCCTCCAATTGCATGGTTATCGAAGATTCGGAAAATGGAATAAAAGCTGCAAGGGCAGCAGGCATATTTGTTGTCGGCCTGGATCTATCCGGAGCCGACCTTCGAATTACCAGCCTGAATGAAATCAATTTGGATATATTATTCAGATGAAAACTATCTGTCTTACAATAGATTATAACTATTGTTGATTAATTGGACGGATAAATATATATTTAGAGTTTCATTTTCAGATAAATGGCTCGACAGGAATATAAATTTGATCCCAAGCAGCTATCTCTAAACCCAGTTCAGAGGAGCCTGAAGAAAATTATTCTCAGAGTGGGTTCCTATGTACTTTTGAGCCTCTCAATAGGTACCCTTGGTTTTTTTCTGACTACTGGAATCGTCCAGACCCCCAGGGAAAAGAACCTCCGATCTCAGAACGAAAAGCTGATGAATCTCTACGAATCTCTGGATGAAAGACTGGATGTTTATGACAGGACCTTGTCGTCACTCAGAGTATTGGATGACAGCATCTACCGATCACTCATCGGCAAAAACCCTCTTCCCTGGTCAATTCGTGAAGCCGGCGTAGGTGGAATTGACCCCGGGGATGCTCTGAACCTTTCAAACTATCCAAATAGAGTTGTGAGTACAGCTCAGAAGATCAACAGCCTTGAGTCACATTTGAAGATACAGGAAAACTCTTACAAGGATGTTCTGAAAGAAGCATTTAAAAACCAGGATAAAATGAATCACCTGCCTGCAATCATGCCTATTTATAATGAAAACCTTCTGGCGACCGGTTCCGGTTTCGGGATGCGGCTGCATCCCATGCTGAATGTCTGGAGGCCGCATGAGGGGATTGATTTTTACGCATTTACCGGGACAGATGTTTTTGCGACTGCGGATGGCTATGCCCGGGCCGTTCATGTATCGGAAACATTCGGAAATGTAATCCTCATTGATCATGGTTATGGTATAAAGACCCTGTATGCCCACCTTAGCAAATTCCGTGTCAAAAGGGGGGAAAGAGTAAAAAGGGGACAAGTAATTGGGGAAGTTGGGAACACTGGACTATCAAAAGGGCAGCATCTTCATTATGAGGTACATGTAAACGGGATAGAAACTGACCCGGTTAATTATTTCTTTAAGGATCTTACGCCTGAAGAATACAGAGAGGTTAAGGCCATTGCCCAGGCCTACGAAATGAGTATGGATTAGAAGATGAGAACGAGGACTATCGGTGCAATTCTTCTCGGAGGAATAATTGTAATCAGTATATTTATTGGAAAAGGTAATTCCCTGGAATTTAGTTCTGAGGAAAATTTAATTATTGACGGCGGATCCGTTTTCGAAGCGACTTCGGCCGCCTCCGATTCCCTGCAACTACAGAAAACACTTCATGATTTTGATGCATTTCTCCAGCAGTACCTGGACAGTATGAATACGGTGGGTGCGGCAGCAACGGTTTTTAGTGAGGGAAAGGTAGTTTATACCCGGACTTATGGGGTGAGGAGAGCAGGGACGGCAGATTCGGTGGACCAACATACGGTGTTTCGGCTGGCCTCTGTATCGAAGGGGTTCTCCGGACTTCTGGCTTGTAAGCTCCATTTCAAAGGCAGCCTGACCCTTGATGAAAAGGTAATTTCCTTTCTTCCTGATTTCCTGCTGAAAGATTCAGCAAATACACATGGACTTTCCATCCGTCACCTTATGAATCATACCTCGGGACTGGTACCTCATGCGTTTGATAACCTTGCAGAGGAAGGCCAGACCATTGCAGATATACTTCCCCGCCTGGTTGAAGTGGATATTGCTGGTCCCCCAGGAAAATTCTACGGATACCAAAATGTACTTTTCAGTCTGCTCGATACAATTACCAGGGTGACTACAAAAAAGGAATTCCCGGATCTAATGGCAGAAAATATTTTCCGACCCCTTAACATGAAAAATGCCTCCGCAGGTTATAAAGATCTTATCTGGAATCCCAATGTTGCCTTTCCCCATGTTAAGAGCAGGGGAGAATTCTATCCTCTCCCGCTTCATACGGGATATTATAATCTTACACCTGCAGCAGGAGTAAATGCCAGCATTGATGATATGGGTAAATGGCTGGGGGCTTTACTGGGTTACTCACCCGAAGTAGTGGACCCTTATGTGATCAGTCTGATCTCCACCCCGGAAATCAAGACTCCCCTGAAAAGAGCATATACCAGGCATTGGGACCGCCTGGATGGCAGGTATTACAGTTTCGGCTGGAGAATTTTTGATTACAAGGGCCACAGGATTATGTACCATGGTGGATATGTCAGAGGCTACCGGGCAGAAATTGCCTTTTCACCAGAGCTTAAAACCGGCATTGCCTTTCTACAGAATTCCCCGAATGGTGTGGCCTCCAGGTACGTGCCGACATTTTTCAATCTTCTGCTTGACCAGGATTAAAAAGATCAGGGCTATTGTTCCTCCAGCCTATAATTCCCTCACCCAGATATTCCTGTAACTAACCGGATTGCTGTGATCCTGTAAGCTTATAGGTTGTACAGGATTGAACGGGTCATAATTAGGTAATCCAACATTCTCCGTTGTACCCTGGATGCTTACATTATTCTGGATAAGTACCCCATTATGCAGAACGCTTACCCTCGCGGGGGAAAATAATGAACCGTTTTCATTAAACCTGGGGGCTGTAAATATAATATCATATGATTGCCATTCCCCGGGAGGTTTGCATGCATTTACCAGTGGAATATGTTGTTTGTAAACCGCACCTGCCTGTCCGTTAACATAGGTTTCGTTCTCATAGCTGTCAAGGACCTGTACCTCGTATTTTTTTTGAAGGAAAACCCCGGAATTTCCCCTGCCCTGGCCAGATCCCTGAATATCTGCCGGAGTTCTCCACTCTATATGGAGCTGAATGTCCTTAAATCCTTGCTTTGTCTCGATAAAGCCGCTACCTTTTACCATGGTCATGTGCCCATCTTCTATTATCCATTTTACCGGTCCACCATCCTTACTACTCTCCCAACTGTCCAGATTACTTCCATCGAAAAGGATAATTGCATCGGAAGGTGGTTCTGTTCCTTCACCAGGTGTGATTATTTCGGGAACAGGATCCCATTGTTTGGTTAAATCGGAGGTCCATTTCTGACTTATAGCCGCTCCCGAAATTAAAAGCGCTGTCAATAGCAGGTTTAGTTTTTTCATAAGAGTCTTTTGGTTATTGGTATGGTCAAAAATAACAAAAAAACGGGATGCTCCCACACCCCGTTTGAATGATATATCAATCTTTTACTCCCCTGCCCAATCCTCAGACAGCACCATGGGGTAAGATTTCCGGATTTCCTTCTGCATATCCTTTCCAAGCTGGGCATAAGGCACCTGAAATTTACTCATGGCCAATTCATCCCGGAACCTATATACAACATTGAACACGATGTCTACTGTTCCTATATACTGTGCGTAAGGAATTTCTTTATCGTATTCCAGAGAGAAAACATATTTACCCTTATCATTTTCCCGGATGAATTTTTCAAGGTTTTGGTCAATATCTTGGGGTGTTGTGTTCCTTGCCGAAAGATCTATCACAAAAATATTTGTACCCATTTTCTCTATATCCTCCTTGTCCAATATTTTAGCATCCATAGGCGGAAGCAGCATGGGTAACGCAACGGTATGGTACTGCAAGGCTGAAACTTCAAGGTCTCCTTCAGGATACCCGGCATATGCGACCTTCAGTGAGTTGATCTCACGCAGGGCCTGCTTTACCTTGACCACCTCCTCCATCTGCATCTCCGTGTCAAAAAAGAACATGGCAGTCAGGATTTTAACTTCCATTTTACTGTGCCTGGATCTTTCTTTCTCAACTAGTCCGGGAAGATCAGATAGTTCAATGCCTCTACCATTGAAGGTCAATGTCGTTTTACCTTCACCGGTTTGTCCCAGGCATATTTTAAAGACCAGGTTCTGCTTTTCCATCATCCTGAATTGTGATATCCATGGCAGGTCAACCTTAACATCCTGTTTCTGTAGAAAAAGGTCCATCGTATTTTCTGACTTTGTCTTTTTATACAGGCTGCTCCGGGAATCATTCCACCAGATTGTCATCTCATCACCTTGATACTCCATTTTGAGGTGGACTCCGTCCTGCTTATTACTCCTGGAAATGACCAGGTCAGTATTTTCAATCCTCCAAAAGTATTCATTGATTTCATTTCCTTCCAGGTATGAGAATTTTTCATCATCGAAAAGAATCAGTTCACTGAAGTTGTCCCTGGCCTGCTTTTTCCACAACCCATTTAAGTCCGCCGTCACTGCCTCCAAGGCAGAAGCTGTTCGGATATCTGACATCTTTTCGCCAGGACCTTTAAGTGTGAAGTCGGCAAACAAGAGAAATGCAACTATTGCAAAGGGAATTACCAGTATCGCCTTCAGCTTGGCCGGTATACCCGATTGTTTTTTATTCATCATGGTTATTCGTTTTTTGATCGGTTTTAAATTAAAATTGTTTACAAGCTCAACAGAATGGTAACCTATAACCTGTTTAAGCAATAATGACTGGTAATCAATCATCTCACTTCCCCTTTCAATGACCTGCCTGTCAGCTATGTATTCATGGGTGGTTTTCAACGCAGTCCTGATCTGCCAGGCAAACGGATTAAACCACTGAAAGACAGCGAAACCATGGGCAAAAAGATGATCCATCGTGTGCCTCTGCCTGATATGGGCTTTCTCATGCTCAAGCACATTCTGCAATTCAGATTCATTAAAAGATCTGTTATTGATAAACAAAAAGCGGAAAAAGGAGAATGGAGAGATTTCTTCCCTGATCTCGACCATCCGGAACCCTTCCTGCCGGGTAACCCCGTTTTTCAACGCCAGCAGGTAAAGCCGGATTACCAGGTAAACAAACCTGACAAAGAAATAAATCACTCCACATATATAAATAATTAGTAAGATCCTTGCTATGGAAAACTGCCTGCCTTGCCCTTCTGTCTCTTCAGCTATTCCTCCAGCAGGCAATCGATCTTCGTTATTACTTGAGAGATTTGACCTTATTGGCTCAATCCCCATACCATCTGATGAATTTCCGCCTGAATAGCTACTCAGTCCGGGTTCTGTCCCAAAATCTGCATCTAACATATAAACCATTTCCTCATAGTAATCCCTGAATTTCACTATTCCCAGGGCTGTGTCTTTAAAAGTACTCCCAGGGGGTAGAATAAAATTCAGATGGAGAAGAGGTATGGAGAGTGCAAGAACCAGGCTTAGGACAAGAAATATCCGATTGAAATTGAAGTAGGTTTCCCTACGGAGAAATAACCAGTACGCCAGATATAACAGCGACAGGCATAGTCCGGTTTCAAACAGATATATTATAAATCTTGTCATCTTCGGTTAATTGCTACTTCTTTTTCTTCAGGTCTTCCAGCATTCTCAAAGCTTCATCAAGCTCGTCCACATCAAGGTTCTTTGTCTCAGAGAAAAAGTTAACCACTTCCTTCAGGGAATTGCCAAAGTAATTCTTCATCAAACTGCCCATTTGATCACTCCTGTACTCTTCCCTTGAAATCAATGGATAATACTGATACGATCCTCCGTAGGTTTTATAGGAAACTATTTCCTTTT
>JAUUZM010000289.1 GCA_030589965.1 Bacteroides sp. | reverse complement strand
TCCCGGACATCTGAGCAGGGAAGAAATTGAAGGAGTAGGATTCAGTTATGCTGACCTTGACGAAATGCAGGCAAAATATGATCCCAATGTTCTGAAAGATGGATATAATACCATGCCTGATGGTGAGGAAATCTTCTATATCTCAAACCCGGCTCTCGGTTTATGGGCCTATCGAGGGCGATTTAATTCATAGTAATCAGGATTGAGCAGATTTGAGCGTAGCTGGCAGAAATATTAAAGTCGTAGCAGATAAGGATATACCTTTTCTTAAAGGGGTACTTGAGGCGGTTGCTGATGTTGTTTACCTTCCGGGGAAGGAGATTGACTCTGCCATTCTGAAAGATGCAGATGCCCTGATCACTCGCACACGGACCAAATGTAACAAGGCTTTGCTGGAAGGCAGTTCTGTTAAATTTATTGCCACTGCCAGTATTGGCTATGACCATATTGATACTGAATACTGTGAAGCCAATGGTATATACTGGTGCAATGCCCCGGGATGCAATTCCTCTTCAGTGGAACAGTACATTTTATCGGTTTTGCTGACGGTTGCGGGCAGGCACAGACTTGCCCTGAAGGATATTACGATTGGGATAATCGGAGTGGGATACGTTGGAAGAAAGATTGAAAGGATCTGCAAAGCCATGGGAATGAAAGTTCTTCTTAATGATCCTCCCAGGGCAAGGAAGGAAGGTGGAAAAGAATTTGTTTCACTGGAGAAAATTCAGGAGGATGCCAATTTCATAACATTTCATGTACCTCTATATCGTGAAGGGGAAGATAAAACCTTTCACCTGGCTGGTAAGGAATTTTTTACTGAACTTAGAGGAAAACCCATTCTGATCAACTCATCCAGGGGGGAGGTAGTTGATGGAGATGAATTAAAAAAATCCCTGGCATCCGGCAAAGTGAAGGCTGCTGTGCTGGATGTATGGGAAGCGGAGCCGGATCTGGATAAGGAACTATTATCAATGGTAGACATTGCCACACCTCATATTGCAGGTTATTCGGTTGATGGAAAGTCAAATGCAACGGGCATGAGTGTACGAGCGCTTAGCCGGTTTTTTGGACTTGGACTGGATGATTGGGAACCGGCTGATTTACCGCCTCCAAGGATTGATAACCTTATTATCGATGGTTCAAGGTTTGATCTGCAGGAGCTGTTGGTGATTCTCGCCCGGAGGGCATATGATGTCTTGAGGGACGATGATGTGCTCAGAAAAAATCCGGAAAATTTTGAAAAGTTGAGAGCTTCCTATCCCGTTAGAAGAGAACCGGCAGCCATTCGTGTAAATATCATTAATGATTACAATGCTGCAGGTCCCGTTTTAAGACAATTGGGTTACCACGCAAGAACAGATTATTATAATCGATTAACATAATTCATAAAAGAACTGAACAACAAATAACGTAATAACTAATTCTAATAAAATTGAAATGGAAAAATTAGCAGATATCGGATTGATCGGTCTGGCCGTTATGGGCGAGAACCTTGTACTTAACATGGAAAGCCACGGTTATACAGTGGCAGTATTTAATCGAACCACAGCAAAGGTGGATAAATTTGTCAATGGCAGGGGAGCAGGTAAAAACTTTATCGGCACCCATAGCGTTGAGGAGCTTGTTAAATCACTCAAACGCCCAAGGAAAGTGATGATGCTTGTAAAGGCTGGGGCAGCTGTCGATTCATTCATCGATCAGATACTTCCACACCTCGAACCTGGTGATATTATTATTGACGGAGGAAATACCCATTACCCGGATACAAACAGGCGGACAAAATATGTTGAGGAGAAAGGTTGTCTTTATATCGGTACAGGAGTTTCCGGTGGTGAAGAAGGTGCTTTACTGGGACCATCAATAATGCCAGGTGGTTCTCCAGAAGCATGGGAACATGTTAAGGATATTTTCCAGGATATATCAGCCAAGGTTGAAGACGGAAGTCCCTGTTGTGACTGGGTAGGTGAAAACGGAGCCGGTCATTTTGTTAAGATGGTTCATAATGGAATCGAATATGGTGATATGCAGATGATCTGTGAAACCTATCAGGTCATGAAGGATCTTCTGGGAATGTCAAACAAGGAAATGTATGAGGTATTGGCAGAATGGAATAAGGGAGAACTGGATTCTTACCTGATCGAGATTACCCGCGATATACTTGCTTATGAAGAGAACGGAGAAGAAACAGTGGACAAGATTCTGGATACAGCCGGACAAAAAGGAACAGGGAAATGGACCGCCGTAGCAGCACTAGATGTTGGCATCCCTCTGACTCTTATCGGTGAGGCTGTTTTTGCACGTACTTTATCTGCACAAAAAGATGAGAGAGTAAGAGCTTCCAAGGTGCTTTCCGGTCCAACTCCAAACTTCAAGGGTGACAAGAAAGCATTCATCGAAGATCTGAGACAGGCACTTTTTGCTTCAAAGATTGTTTCCTATGCCCAGGGGTATGTCCTTATGAAAGCTGCTGCAGCTGAGTATGGATGGGACCTGAATAATGGTGGAATTGCCCTGATGTGGAGAGGTGGATGCATTATCCGTTCGGTATTCCTTGATAACATTAAAGACGCATTTGACAAGAATCCTGAGCTTGAGAACCTGATGCTGGATCCATTCTTTAAGGAGAAGATTGAAGGCGCACAGGCCAGCTGGAGAAGAGTTATTTCCGCTGCAATTGAGAACGGTATACCTACACCTGCTTTAGCCACAGCCCTGAATTACTTCGATGGTTATCGGACCGAACGCCTTCCTGCAAACCTGCTTCAGGCACAAAGGGATTATTTCGGAGCCCATACCTATGAAAGAATCGATAAGCCCCGCGGTGAGTGGTTCCATACAAACTGGACAGGCAGAGGCGGAGATACTGCTTCATCGACGTATAACGCATAAAATACCAAAACACGCTGGACTGATTCTGGCTGGAAGGCCGGGATTAATCCAGCAATGGATATGTTTTAATACAATACTATAATTATGAGTGTTTTAACTATCAAAAAGGCTGATGAATGCAGGTATTCATGCATCTCTCTCGGGGAAGTCATGTTACGACTTGATCCCGGTGATGGAAGAATAAGGAACTCCAGGGAATTTAAAGCCTGGGAAGGTGGGGGAGAATACAATGTAACACGCGGACTGCGTAAATGCTTTGGTCTTCAGACTGCCGTGGTTACTGCCCTGGCTGATAATCATATAGGACACCTGGTGGAGGACTTTATTATGCAGGGTGGTGTGGATACTTCTTTTATCAAATGGTTTCCCTACGATGGAATCGGGCGAACGGTCAGAAACGGGCTGAATTTTACCGAAAGGGGATTTGGCATCCGTGGCGCAGTAGGCGTTTCTGATCGTGGAAACACTGCTGCCTCACAATTGAAGAAAGGAGACATTGACTGGAACTATATTTTTGGAGAACTTGGATGCCAATGGTTGCATACGGGTGGAATCTTTGCAGCCCTGTCAGATTCTTCCGCTGAAGTTGTGGAAGAAGCCATGATAGCAGCCAAAAAACACGGTACTATCATATCATACGATCTGAATTACCGGCCGAGTCTCTGGAAATCAATAGGTGGACAGGCAAAGGCTCAGGAAGTTAATAAGAAACTAGCTCAATACGTCGACGTCATGATTGGGAACGAGGAGGATTTTACGGCCAGCCTTGGATTGGAGGTTAAGGGTGTAGATGAAAACCTTTCAGAATTGAATATTGACGGCTATAAACAGATGATAGAGCAAGCCACCAAAGCATACCCGAATTTTAAAGTTATCGCCACCACACTGAGAACAGTAAAAACAGCCACGGTAAATTCCTGGGCTGCCATTTGCTGGGCATCCGGTGAATTCCATGAAGCAGAGCACAGGGAAGACCTTGAGATCTTTGACCGCGTCGGAGGTGGTGATAGTTTTGCATCGGGACTCATTTATGGATTCCTGACAACAAATGATGCAAAGGAAGCTGTTGAATTCGGGGCAGCACATGGAGCCCTGGCTATGACTACACCCGGTGATACAACCATGGCAACACTGGCCGAAGTTTTAAAGGTAAAAGGAGGAGGTTCTGCAAGGGTTGACAGATAAAGGTTTCACTATCCCCAAACATGAGCAATAACTTTATTATAGAATCAAAATAAGTTCCAAATATTTTAAAAATCTAATCTCAGAAATAATAATTTAAAACCATTGATTATGAAATTACGTGCTGATTCCAAATACGCTTTACTGACTCCGACCAGTATGGGAACAAGACTGACCCCGGCAAACGGACAACCAGTCCATTCCAGCGATACTTTCAGGTTGACAGCCTCAAGTGCTGAAACCAATGTTGGTTCTGTTTC
>JAUUZM010000272.1 GCA_030589965.1 Bacteroides sp. | reverse complement strand
GTTATTGGTACTGAGTCTTGAATAAAATGGAAAGGAATAGTTTATTCCACCATCGACTTTGGCAAAGCTCAGGTCAATTAAAGAGCTCCCGGTATTCCTGAACTCAATGAATTCATAATTTTTTCCGGTAAGATCCCCATCAGCAGGTGCATAATTGATTTCTGTGACTTTCAAACCGCTGTAATCTGTTCTTATAACCGGTGTAATTTGTTCCAGGGGACTAAAGTCTTTACCATCTGTGGCCCTGGCCTTTATGATCATACTATAGTTGATTGTCAAAGCCTGTGTTAATTCTCTGGCAGAAGGATTTATCTTCCACCCACCGTTTATTTCATCTTCAATTAAGGGATCCTCTAAATTCCAGGTATAGTATATTTTATTACCCGTTTTTTCATAATCAATGATATCACCACTATTAACCATGCCTGTACTGAAGGTGTCATTCTGATAATAAAATACCGGCAGCGGGATATCAGAATATACTCCCATGTCCCTGAATTGTTCAACCACATAATCAGGCCGGGTAACAAAAAATTGGTTCCACACCCAGTCATATTCCTTCTCCCATTCAATGTCCCGTGTATAGGGATCGCTCCTTCGATTGTCACCCCACCTGGCCGATTCAGCAATAACGGGAAGAAAAACTTCATCCGTCAACAGGGTGTACCGTTCTCTTAATACTTCTGTTGTCAGCGGACCTTCAGAAATAAGCAGCTTCTCAATATGATCCTGGAATATTAACCTGTATTCCCTGTTGTCCATTAATTTATAATGAAGGTAGGACGGCGTTCCATAATCATCACGTCCAGCACGAAAATAAGTTTCACCCTCATACACATGTTCGGCATCCCAGGAATGGAACCTCCATCTGCCTTTTGATGATTTATCATTACAGGTAGCATACCAGTTCTTATGATCCCAGTCGGAGTTTCCCATCGTAAAGTTCAGAAGGAGATATTTTATCAGGTCCTCCACATCGAGATATTCCCTGACCTTGTCCAGACTGGAAGGATCATGCATATCTGTTTCCAGAAGGGTTAATAACTTGTAGTAACTATCAATGGTGGTATTATTACCAACTACTTTCAAATTTTTAGGGTCGGCATGCTCTACCTCATCCCAGTAATGCTTCAAGACGCTATAATCATCTGAAGAACCACCCATATGGGCCGCACCGAAGTGCTCATCCGGCCTTTCGTGAAGCCAGTGCATTCCCCAGAATAATCCATTCAGGTACACATGAACTTTTCTCCCATGGGGGGCATAGCCTCCCATATAATTCTGAAGTTCAGCCATAAAATTATCGCGGGTGTACTGGGCAATATCTCGTTGGTTAAGCGAATCCCCCCTATCCCTGATTCCTGACCCTCCACCATAATGCCAGGCATTATTTAGCGCTGCATCTATGGTCAGACTATTGTATGTCTCTACTCCATTCTCAAAAATATCATATTTCAATTTTCCCTGTCCATATTCTATATCGAAACCAATTCTCATGGACAATTTATCTGATTTCCAGCGCTTTACGCTCGAGCCTCCTACAATCATTACAGATCCGTTTAGCTGAAACCCTCCTGTATCTATATCACTGAACCACTCAATGGATACTTTTCTCCTGTCAAGTTCCCCTTTTAAATATATTCCATCAGGTCCAAACCATTCATCCACATCCATGGTAAGGGACAGGACAGGAAGGGCCTTGAGGGCATCATGCATATCATCCTTATAGGCAGGGTCATTTACAACCTCAGGGTCCATTTCATAGTCCCCATCACCGGTATGACACCAATTCCTGGGAAATCCAGCCGGATCAACTGGCTGTGCAAGAACACCATCAGGAAAAATATAGGATTGGGATAAACTCTCATAAATCAGAAAATCAGGATTATAGGATATTGCCCGGACAACCGTTGTACTATTTATTGTAATCGGTGTAGTATACAGGGTAACATTACCTGAAATTATTTTCTCCGGAGATGATCCGTCAAGTGAATAATAAATTTTAGTCCCCGCTTGTGGACTTTGCAGGGTCAGTTGAAATGCCGAGGTATAAAATCCATGGGGATGACTGAAAACAGGCTGCTCGCAAAGCTCGGCATACCCCTCCTTATTGCTTGCAGAGGGACTTGCATCCTGCATATAATGCCAGTTGTCTGAACCATCTGTAAACCTCCCCCTCGATACATCAGCAATCTGCTGTTCGTAACTTACACTGTCTAACACCGATACACTGTCCTTGTCCACCAGCAAAAGAACACCCCCGGCGCTGTTTAACTTAAAATTTGTATGCTTTCTGCCCAGTCCGGGAGATGCATCCGCATAAAAAACCATATATCCCTTCGCGGGAATGCTCAGGAGATCCGGAATCTTCCACTTGTCAGGGTTAATACTGTTATCAGAAATGAAATAACCTCCCAAATAGATTTCCTGATCTGAATTATTATACAATTCAAACCAGTCCGGGTAATCATCCGGCAGGTCCGGGTTTTCCAAAAACTTAACATTCCCGGCCATAAACTCATTTATAACCAGGTCTCCGGCTATGCTCTTTGCGAAATATCCAACCACAAATAATAGTACCAACAGAAATCTTACTCTCAGCATATCTAAAACATCATATTAAACTATGTACTTAACCGGTAACATCAATTGTCCCGGGCAGATTCAATCAACCCCTTGCATTAATAATCATCTGGCTGAACACCTCTCTCTGCTCAATCATGGCTGCTACCCTGTCATCAGGCATTTGCCTGCACTCAAGCAGTATCCAACCTTCATAATCTATCCCAACAAAGAGATTCATCAGATCCTGGTAAGGATATTCCCCTATATTCAGTTCCCTGACATGAACGATATCTGCAAAGCGATCCTTCACCAGGTTAAAATTATACTCCAGTCCTTCTCCATTCAGGTCATTCATATTGCAATTCCAGCAGGCTCCCACATGCGGACTTGTAACATGACTCATGATTTCATGAATGGCGGGTAATTCCTGGGTTCCTTTTCCGTGTACTTCAAGCCTGATCATCTGATCATAATCGGCTGCATATTCACCTAATTCCTGAAGGGATTTTCCAATCTGCTCCAGAGTCTTCTCCCTGGGTACACTATCATGAAATCCATTGGGCTTAACTTTTACGCCTGAACCTCCTATTCCCTGACTTATACGGATCCATTCCTTTGTGTTTTCGATTTTCTTTGCAACTACTTCCGGATCTGGAGAATGGTAATCCTCGTTTGTGCCCATGCCAACTACTTCTACGGGACTGTCATCAAATTGTTTCTTCACCTCGGCCATTTCAGCCTCTGTAATTCCAATTCCTACTCCATGAGCATGCTGAACCCTTAACTCAACGCCATGTATTCCGGCAGCAGTACAATTCTTGATCAGGGTAGGGATATCCCAGTCTTTTCCCCATTGATAGGTTACCAGTCCCAGTTTCATTTTTTCACCGGGCAGACTTGACACAGATGAACAGGCCAGGGTTGGTAATAAAGCTATCCCTCCGGTGGCCAATGAGATTTCCTTAATGAATGATCTTCTTGATTTAAGTTTTTGATTTTTGTTCATGATTATTGATTTTCAGGTTTATGGCTATTAGTGTTTTCTTTGAATTTTTATCACTGAAATGGAACTAAAAGGCATGGATTCGGCCAATGAAATAATTATTCCATTTCCATAGGTTTGTTCGTATTCAAGACTTATTTCTCCTTTATTAGTAAGGAGTGATACATGCTGCACAGTACTGGGTTCAATATAAAGTAAAACTTTGGAAGAATGAGATTCTCCTGGCAGGTAAAGATACAAATTATTGCCTGACTCTGCATAATATGAATGTTGAGGTTGCTTCCCCTCATAGGGGGAAATATTATAAACAGCCTCAGCGTTGACCTCCATCCACTCTGCCATGTCTTCCAGTCTCTCGATGGCCAACTCGGGAACCAGACCTTTTTCATCGGGTGCAATATTCAATAAATAATTACCGCCTTTGGACCGGATATCGACCAGCTTTTCAATTAATTCAGCAGATGATTTCCAGTAAACTTCCGTGTCAAGGAGGGAGTACCCCCAGCTTTCAGCCATGGTCGCCGGACTTTCCCAGGGCTTAGATTGAATGGTCTGAGGAATAAAATTATCACCCATTTCATCGATGTCCCCGATCCCGTTCCCTACCCGGGTATTTATAATGCACTCCGGCTGTAATCCCTTCACAAGTTTTTCCAGCTCAATGCTTTGCTCAAGGGTTGTCAACTCGGGTGTATCAAACCATAACATACTAACTTCTCCATAATTTGTCAGCAGCTCAGTAAGCTGTGGTTTTACCTTATTGTCAAGATATTTCTGATATGATAATCCTGTTTTATCCGGAAAATCCCATGTATTCCGACGGTTTTCTTTGGCTACAGCATTTGGATCTTCCCAGTCCCTACCCAAAGAATAATAAAAACAAAACCGGATACCTTCCTTCTTGCAGGCTTTCGCCAGGGATTTCATAGGATCCTTTTTGTAAGGAGTGGCAGCTACAATATTAAAGTCAGACACATCGGAATCATACATGGCAAAGCCATCATGATGCTTGGCTGTAATTACAATATACTTCATCCCGGCTTTTTTTGCCAGTCCAACTACATAATCCGCATCAAATCCCGTTGGATTAAAACCATCGGCCAGCTTTGAATATTCCTTCAGGGGAATTTTATTCAGCATCATAATATGTTCTGCGTAGGGATTAATGTAACGATCATCCTCCACGGGCTCACCCTTCCATATTCCTGC
>JAUUZM010000112.1 GCA_030589965.1 Bacteroides sp. | reverse complement strand
ATGTTCATAGCGTAACTTGTTTTACCCGTAACGGCGTAAACCATTCCGCTCTCGTCTGTAGTGAAAGTGGGCTTGCTGCGAAAATAATCGGCTGAGAGGCGAAGCGCAGTGGATTCATTGAAATTGAAACGGATTGCCGGACCGAACATGTAGGCAAAACTTACGTTCTGGTTGTGGCGCTTGTCGAAAAATTCTTCCCCGTCAATTTGTATATAGATCTCCTGGGGAGGGGAAAGCATAATACTTAATCCGGCTATCGCCCTCAGGTCAATATTCAGTTTCCAGATGGGAAGGGTTAGCAGGGGACCGGCCATGATGTTGGTATACATCCAGTTACCGACCTTGATGTCGACAATGGCATCTTCGGGAAGATTGGCAGGTGGGAGTCCGGCGAGAATATCCTCCCCGAAAGCGACCCTGTCCATTCCATTATTGCTGAAAGTAGCAGATCCGGATATCCCGAAATAATAATCAAATATATAGCTGCCTGTGAATTCTATGACAAATCCTTTTTCGGCGTATCCACCGTCTTCTTCCAGGCTTTTTTTGGCAAATTCCTCTCCGGGGAAGGATCCACCGAAACTTAGTCCAAGAAAACTCCGCTGTGCGCTCGCTGTGGTAAGGGTCAGGCTCAGGGTTAATAATATTATGGTGGTAATTCTTCTCATAGTATACTGATATTTTATTGACCCGTCATTTTTGAGGGATCCACCCACTCGTCGAATTCAGCTTCTGTCAGGTAATCCAGGGCCAGGGCCGCTTCCTTCAGGGTTGAATTTTCCTTGAAGGCTTTTTTTGCGATCTCTGCTGCCTTGTCGTACCCAATATGTGTGTTCAGGGCCGTTACCAGCATCAGTGAATTATCCAGGTTCTTCTTGATTACGTCCGGGTTGGGCTCAATGCCTACTGCGCAATTATCGTTAAAGGAGGCGCAGGCGTCTCCCAGTAATCTTGCAGAATCAAGGAAGGCGGCGATCATGACGGGTTTGAAGACGTTCAGTTCAAAATGCCCGTTGCTTCCGCCTATGGTGATGGTGACATCGTTCCCCATGACCTGGGCGCAGCACATGGTCAGGGCTTCTGCCTGGGTGGGATTTACCTTTCCGGGCATAATGGATGAGCCGGGTTCGTTGGCGGGAATGAAAAGCTCACCAATCCCGGAGCGTGGACCGCTGGCCAGGACACGGATGTCGTTGGTGATTTTCATCAGGCTGACGGCCAGGCGTTTCAGGGCCCCGCTTGCTTCGACGATGGCATCATGTGCAGCCAGTGATTCAAATTTATTGGCTGCCGTAATGATAGGGTATCCGGTGAGTTCAGCGATCTTTTTAGCCACTAGTTCGGAGTAGCCCTTTGGGGTGTTGATGCCGGTTCCTACCGCTGTTCCTCCCAATGCGATCTCGGTGAGGTGGGGGAGGGAGTTTTCCAGGGCTTTGAGTCCATGGTCAAGCTGGCTTACATAACCCGAGAATTCCTGGCCAAGGGTCAGGGGAGTGGCATCCATCCAGTGAGTCCTGCCGATCTTTACCGTATCCTTAAAAGCCTCTGCTTTTGCGGCGAGGGTATCCCGCAGTTTTTTGATCCCCGGGAATGTGTAGGTCATCAGGGCATAATAGGCCGCAATATGCATAGCTGTTGGGAAAGTGTCGTTGGAGGATTGGGACTTATTCACATCATCGTTGGGATGGATGAGCCTCTCGCCTTCTCCCAGCTTGTTTCCTTCCAGGACATGGGCGCGATTGGCGATGACCTCGTTGGTATTCATGTTGCTCTGGGTGCCGGAACCGGTCTGGTAGATCACCAGGGGAAACTGATCATCAAGGGTTCCTGCAATGATCTCGTCGCATACCCTTGCAATCAGATCACTCTTCTTTGCATCAAGTACACCGAGTTCATTGTTGGTGAGGGCTGCTGCCTTTTTAAGGTAGGCAAAGCCCATAATGATCTCCGGGGGCATTTTCCGGGTACCGATCTTGAAGTTATTAACTGAACGCTGGGTCTGGGCGCCCCAGTATTTTTCTTGTGGGACTTCAACAGGACCCATTGAATCTTTTTCGATCCGTACACTCATTGTAAAAGGGTTTTTAGTTTATTGCGGGTTTGTGAATTTACACATCATATGCATTACGTAGGTCCTGCCGTCAGAGGTTTTGCCTTCACCGGGACCGTGGATGGTGTAATCTCCTTCAAGCAGTACCTTTCCTGAAGGATTATCTGCCCAGTTTGCAACCACTTGTGCAGCGATGGAAGCGGCATTCCCGGTTGTAATGTCACCCGTAACGATAGATCCCATATTGGCCTGGTTAGTGACATTATTAACACCCAGCTTATCATCTACAGTATGCCATCTTTCATTCATGTCGTTCTGGATCATATTATCAGCAATGCTGCCATTGGCCCGGCCTTCAGCATGTGCCTTTGATTCCCTTGAAAGGACATCAAAATTATGGGCCAATTCATTCAGTCCGCGTGCTACCCTGTACTCATTCACAGCCTTATGAAGCTGGTCCTCAAAACCAGTTATATGAATGTCATCATTATCTTTATCACAGGAAATTGAAACTGCAACCAAAGCGAGTATCGTGATTATTGTTCTGATCGTTCTCATAATATCTTATTTATATGTTTCTAAAATTACAATAAAATCTTCTAGTGAGGAACTTAAGAGCCCCCGAATTTCATCAGGTATTCCTTTATGAATTGAGTCAGGTTGCCGTCCAGTACATCGTTTACATTGCCTGTTTCATGTTCGGTTCTCAGGTCCTTTACCATTTTATAGGGATGCAGAACATAATTACGGATCTGGGAACCCCATTCAATCTTCAGCTTTGCACCTTCAATGACTGCCTGTTTTTCCTTACGTGCCCTGAGTTCCAATTCATACAATTGGGATTTCAGGATGCGCATGGCATTGTCCTTATTTTTTCCCTGTGAGCGGGTTTCCTGGTTCTCAATAACGAGTCCGGAGGGAGCATGCCTTAGTCTGACAGCCGTTTCCACCTTATTTACGTTTTGTCCCCCGGCCCCGCTTGCACGGAAGGTATCCCAGGTGATGTCTCCCGGGTTGATATTGATTTCAATGGTTTCATCCACTACGGGTGAGACAAAAACTGAAGCGAAGGAGGTATGCCGGCGGTTAGCCGAATCATAAGGTGAAAGTCTCACGAGCCGGTGCACACCGTTCTCGCTTTTCAGGTAACCATAGGCAAAATCACCGGTAAATTCCAGGGTTACGGTTTTTATACCGGCATCGTCTCCTGGCAGGTAATCAACCTCGCGGACCTTGTATTTATTTCTTTCCCCGTAGCGGATATACATTCGCATCAGCATCTCTGCCCAGTCCTGGCTCTCGGTTCCCCCGGCGCCCGGGTTGATCTTTAGCAGCGCACCAAAACTGTCTTCCTCGCTGCCAAGCATGTTTCTTAATTCCAGTTCCTCAATCAGAGAAACTGCGGCTGCGTATTGCTGGTCTACTTCCTCCTCTTCCGCTTCGCCTTCGTTCATGAATTCGATTAGCACGGAGAGGTCTTCCACGCTGGATCTTACATTCTCGTAAGATTTGGTCCATGATTTGAGCCGGGAAATTTCCCTGAGTTTGATTTCCGCTCCCTTGGGGTCGTTCCAGAAATCGGGAGCCTGGGTGATTTTTTCTTGTTCCTGTATCAGTGCCAGCTTGCCGTCAACGTCAAAGATGCCTCCTCAGCGCTTGCTCACGCTTCACCAGCCCTTTGACTTGTTCTGTGGTGATCATATCTATGAATTAGCTTTGTTTTGCAGCAAAAATAGCAAATTAAATGACCTCATCGAGAAGGCTGTGAATATACCCGGGTTCAAATCCACGCTGTGTGGCGAAACGGAACAGTTTCCCGCGGATCTCAAAGGTATTGCTTCCCTTAATCGTTCTGCGTTTTTTGCTCAGTTCTTCCCGGAGGATTTGCCGGTAAAACTCTTCGTCGATCTGGCTGAAGGCATTTTCTATTTCCCTTTCGGGGATTTGCTTACGGACAAGCATCATGCGGATCTTCATTTTACCCCATTTATTAAACTTCAGCTTGTCGCTCGTAAACGCGTTCGCATACCGGTTTTCGTCGATAAATTTTTCCTTTTGCAGTGAATCGAGGATCTTCTCGATGTTCTCGGGGGAAATTTTTCTGGCTCCGAGTTTTTCAGCAACCTCGCTCCTGCATCTTTCCTGTCTGCTGCAAAGGTCCATCCCATATGACAGTGCTTCATCGAATTTCATTCCGGCGTTTGTGTGGGTTACTGTTTCGGCGTTTGTTTCGGCTTATGGTTTTTGGGCCCTGACCATCCGGTCTTTTCCGTGAATGTCTTTTTTGATGATGATATCTGTATAGCCCTGGTCTTCCAGGAGCTGGAGGATAGGTTCGGCGAAGTTTGCGTGGATTTCCAGGTAAAGCTTTCCCCCTTTTTCAAAATTTCGCATATCGCATTTTGCGATATGCCTGTAATAGAGAAGAGGGTCATCATCCGGAACGAACAAAGCTTCTGCCGGGTCATGATCCCTGACATTCGAATCCAATGCTTCCTTTTCCCTCATTGGTATATAGGGTGGATTACTGACGATGATATCAAGGTTGGAAACGGCGAGTGGAGGGGGTTCATTCAGAATATCATGTTTCAGGAATTCCACTTCCAGCCTCAGATTCCTGGCGTTCTCCCAGGCCAAAGCAAGTGCCCCGTCTTCCAGGTCACTGGCAAAGATTTTAGGGGAGGGAAGATTGGCAGCCAGGGCCAGGGCGATGCAGCCGGTCCCGCACCCGATATCCCATATTCTTGTCCCATGCCCGGGCTCATCGTCAAGTATCCATTTTACCAATTCTTCGGTTTCCGGCCTGGGAATAAGGGCGGCGGGTGATACATTGAGTCTGAGATCATAAAAGAATGTTTCCCCGGTGATATGCTGGACGGGAATCTGTTGTTTGAGTTTGCTGATGGCCTGAATGAACCATTCCCGGTCCGGCGGCATCAAAATCTCATGTTTTCTTAAGCCTATCTCATGTCGCTTAAGATCAAGGCGGTAGAGGCAAATAACTCCGCTGATGGCTTCAATTTCCCGCTCAGGGTATAGTCCAGCGAGTTCTTTTTTAATACTTTCGCGTATAGACTGTATAGTTCTGAGATTGGACATATAGTAAACTTACACAAAATGGATGAATTGTACATGGCACGATGCATTGAATTGGCCCGAAAAGGGGTCGGGGTCACTGCACCCAATCCCATGGTGGGTTGTGTGATCGTGCATGAAGACAGAATCATCGGTGAAGGATATCACCAGGAGTATGGCCAGGCACATGCCGAAGTGAATGCCATTGCTTCTGTGAAGGAAACGGAACTCCTGGAAGATTCAACTCTTTACGTAAACCTTGAACCCTGCTCTCATTTCGGGAAAACCCCTCCTTGTTCATGGTTGATCATTGAAAAGGGCATAAGGAATATTGTTATAGGAAGTATGGACCCAAATCCGCTAATCGCAGGTAACGGAGTAAGACAATTGGAAGAGAACAGCTGTACAGTTCAAAGCGGGATTCTGGAAAAGGAGTGTCTGAACCTGAATAAGCGTTTTTTTACCTATCATAAGAAAAAAAGGCCCTGGATACTACTGAAATGGGCCCGGACAAAAGATGGATTTATTGACAGGGAACGAGGGGGAATTGAGGATCGGGGAGGACTTGAGGAGAGAGGAGTGAACTGGATTACCGGCAAGCATGCCCGGCAGCTGGTGCATAAATGGAGGTCTGAGGTCCAGTCCATACTGGTCGGCACACACACGGCCCTGGTGGATGATCCGGAGTTGACGGTGAGGGACTGGCAGGGAAAAAATCCCTTGCGCCTGGTGATTGACCGAAAGGGGATCTTGCCCGAGCCACTCAAATTGTTTAATGGTAAGACTGATACCCTGGTTTTTACCTCTTCTGATGCATATAATTCTGCCGGGGTGAAAAACCGCAAAAACCTGGAGTATGTGTTGCTGCCGGACGAGAAAGATTA
This sequence comes from Bacteroides sp., assembly GCA_030589965.1. Classification (GTDB taxonomy): domain Bacteria; phylum Bacteroidota; class Bacteroidia; order Bacteroidales; family SM23-62; genus SM23-62. The sequence goes on along the minus strand of JAUUZM010000112.1, from coordinate 2,737 downwards.
CCTTCCTTTGATACTGAAGCACCTGTATAAACTTGAGATCCAGTCCATCATGATAGAGGGTGGCGCTGCCCTGCTGAATTCCTGTATAGAGTCGGGTTTATGGGATGAAGCCAGGGTTTTTACAGGAGATGTTTCCTTCGGTTCAGGGGTTCCTTCCCCGGAAATCCCTGGTGAACCTTCTGAAACTTTGTCTGAAGGTCCCGACCGGCTTGAAATTTTTCGCAATTTCTGATGCAACAAAACAGGTGATTTTTTGGTCCTATTATTGTGGACATTAACAGGATAGCCATAATCTTGTTCTGAATGTATCTCTGAATTCACTATATTTGTAGTGGATTTGCCTGATTATCTGAAACATAATGATTAAAAGTGTTGATATGAAAACCCTTAGCCTGATATTTCTGAGCGTATTTTTACTCGGATCCTTTACTGCCACCGCTCAGAATGCAAAAAAGCATTATAAAGCCGGGGAGGATTTTATAATGGCCGGCAATTATCAAGATGCCGTGGATCAACTTAGTAAAGCCGTTGATCTTGAGCCTGATATGGATAAAGCATACCTGGCCAGGGCCGATGCCTATGAGCACCTGGGGATGTTAGCTGATGCTGCTGCAGATTTTGACCGGGCGGGAACCTTCCTCGATAAAAAGCCTGAGGTTTTCTATAATGCCGGAAGATTATATTACGAACTGGGAGAATATGATAAGTCCATCGAAAGACTTGATAGGGCCATAGCACTCAAAAGAAATTTTGTGGAACCTTACCTGGTCGAAACAAAGGTGTACCTGGCAGAGGAAAAATATGAAGATGCCCTGAAGTCAATTGACGTGGCATTGACATTAAAAGAAACTACCCAGAATTACTACTACCATGGTATTGTAAACGAAAAGATGGGCAACCTGGAATCCGCGGAATCGGATTATGCCAATGCTGTAACGAAGGACCGGAGAAATGCCGAAGCTTTGAGGGCCCTGGCAGATATTCGCATCCGGCTCAGCAAAACAGATTTCGCCCTGCAGAACATCAACGCTGCCATACAGGCTGATCCTGATAATACCCAAGGGTATGTGATTAGGAGTAAGGCTTATGTGAAAAAACTGGACTATCCAAAGGCCATTGATGATATTTCCAAGGTCATTATTTTAAGTCCCGAGGATCCCGAAATGTATTATATCCGAGGGATTTATTACCAGGAGTTTACACAGCACAATAACGCGATAAACGATTTTACCAAAGTTCTCCTGCTTGAGCCGGAAAATGCCGATGCTCTCTATAAGAGGGCTTGGTCGAATGAGCAGGTTGCCAATTACAAGGATGCCATTAGCGATTACGAGGCACTTGTTGGATTATCGGAATACGATGTGCAGGCTCAGATCCTGTTGAAGGAGTCTAATGCCAGGCTGTTTGAATTATACCGGGAAGCAAACAAACCCCAGATTGTGATTATGGAACCCGTCCCCAGGGATCCCCAGGTAATGCAGTTCCCGAAAGATTCCAGGAATGTCATCATCAAGGGGAAACTCCTTGATGAATCATCCATCAAGGAACTAAAGGTAGATGGACTTGCGGTCCAACCCACAGAAGGAGAAGAAGGCTGGGAATTCCTGGCAGCCCTGGATATTGAAAACAAAGAAGACATTCTGATCGAGGTAACAGATATTTATGATAATACCATCAGCACCCGGTATACCATTAACCTTACCGAAGTGCTGCCTCCCCTGATCACCATTATCGCTCCTTATGCATCAGAAAATAATATCATTTACCTTGATTCGGATGATCCGAATATTTATGTTGAGGGCAGGATTGAGGACGAAAGCCTTATCGAAACGATTATGATCAACGGGGTGCTGGCAAGTTATATCCCGGGAGAAATAAATCCTGGTTTTACGGCGAACCTTAATGTCATGAACCAGACCAGGATCATTGTTACGGCTGTGGATGTTTTCGGTAACAAGACCGAAGCAGTATTTAAAATGAACAAGGAGGCTGCCCTTATATCTGATAATAATCCCATGGGAAAGACATGGGCAGTATTTATTGAGAACTCCAATTATGAAACCTTTGCCAGCCTCGACGGTCCATCTAAAGACGTCACCCTGATGCGTGCAGCCCTGGCAAAATACCAGATCCACAACGTCATCCACAAAAAGGATATGAGCAAGGACGATATGGAACGATTTTTCTCTATTGAGTTGAGGGATCTTGTTCGGAGTAACCGGGTTAATTCCATACTGATCTGGTATGCCGGTCATGGCAAGTTTATAAATGACAGAGGGTACTGGATCCCTACGGATTCAAGGAGGGATGACGAGTTTACTTTTTTCGATATCAACGCATTGAAGGCATCCCTGATATCCTATTCAAAATATGTGACCCATACCCTGGTTATCACCGACGCCTGCGAATCCGGTCCCAGTTTCTACCAGGCCATGAGATCCACTCCCCAGGAAAGAAGCTGTGATGACTGGCAGGCCACCAAGTTCAAATCATCCCAGGTATTTGCATCGGCAGGATATGAGCTGGCAGTGGATAATTCCCAGTTCACCCGGACCTTTGCAAATTCCCTTGCAAATTCCCCCAATACCTGTATCCCCATTGAAGCCATCGTCAACAAGGTAACCAGCGCAGTCGCAAAGAGCAATCAGCAAAAACCTAAGTTCGGAAGGATCGATGGACTGGAAGACGAGGACGGAACCTTTTTCTTTATTTCAAAAGACTATTAGATATAACCGGT
>JAUUZM010000143.1 GCA_030589965.1 Bacteroides sp. | reverse complement strand
ATCCGGGAATTAAACCAAGAACCTGAATACCACATATGATATGTGCTATCATAGTAAACTATGGAACCGGGATTAATATAATCCTCATCCCATTCCCCGGCAGATCCTGGGACCATTACAGGGTTGTCAGGGTGTTTTTCCCAATGTACTTGGCAATACAGATTCAATGAAAAGAATGTTAGCAATAGAAATGAAAAAACAGATGTTTTCATGGTTTTCAGGTTTAAGGTTGAATGGTTATGTCATGATCTATTGAACCTTATCATCAAATTTACAACCTGCAATATGTCTTTGTCTACCACTTTTGTCTCACAACAGACAAGAAAAGTCTCATAATAGACAAATGATTGAGAAATTGAGAAAATAACCTGTGAAACTCTTGGTGCTATCCGGTCGGACTGTGCGAGATGGGAGATATCTTTAACTAAGTTATGAAATAATTCTTTAAGTCAAGTATTTATTGATATGGGAAAGGGTCCTACCTCTAGTGTGCTTCCAAGAATTCCTTGGCCACACGGACGGTTTCGTTTAGGACTGTAACAGAAGTTTGCCACTCGTCCATATTTTCATTTGCATTGATTTGGATCATTGTGGCTTCTGATAAATCGCGAATTGGAATACTTATTTCGTTGTCTTCCGGGTAGACCTTCCGTAGTGCTACAAGTCTGTGATGAACTGTTGCTAAACAGTATTTTGAGACTGATTCTATCTTGTTTTTATAATGCGGATTTTATTATATTCGCCTCGCCAAATTTTATAGAAAAAGCAATGACATTTGTAAGAAGAAAATCCTCGTCAGGAAAGGATAAGACGTTTTTATTTAGTAAAGACAAACTGTTCTCCCGGAATTGGTTCATTAATCATGCCCTGATCGTCGCAGGATCATTTATCCTCTCAGCAGGATTTGTATTTTTTATTACCCCCCACCGCATCGTCCCGGGAGGGGTGTACGGAATTAGTATCGTAATCCATTACCTGACAGAGGGTATGTTCGCATGGGCGCCGGAGGGATTGCCGATTGGTGTAATGGGACTGATCATGAACGTTCCTCTGACGATCATTGGGATCAAAGTGCTTGGTCCGCGATTTGGTATAAAAACCATCCTGGGGTTTTTCCTGACAGCAGCTTTCATGGATCTTATAACTCTTTTTTGGGGAAACCGGCCATTAGTTGAAGACGATGTTCTTCTTTCCTGCATTTTCGGGGCGGTTCTTCTTGGATTTGGACTGGGATTAATATTCCGTTCAAAAGCTACCAGCGGTGGTTCAGATATTGTCGCCATGATCCTTCAAAAATATACCAAACTTCCGCTCGGACAATTACTCATTTATGTAGACTCAGTTATCGTATTGCTCGGACTCATTGCCTTCCGGGACTGGAAAATACCTCTCTACTCCTGGCTGGTAATTTTCATTGCCGGGAAAGTTATTGATGCCACGCTGAATGGAGCCAATTATAATAAATCCGTTTTTATCATCTCGGATAAATACAAGGAGATCCAAAAGGTCATTATTGAAAACCTTGACAGGGGTGGAACAGTATTACAGGCAAGCGGGATGTATGGTGAAACTGACAAACCTGTATTATTCACCAATGTCAGTCGCCGGGAACTCGTAATACTTGAAAACCATATCAGGCAGATTGACCAGAATGCCTTCCTTACGGTAATGGATGCCAAAGAAATTCTTGGTAACGGATTCAAACCGCTGAGTGAAGTATAATGCAACCCGGAATAATTATATTTAATCTATGAAAGTTCACAAGACTCAGTTTTGTTCCCTGCTTCCGAAATCATATATAAACTTTCTCACTATCCTGCCTGCTTTCCTGATTTCCATCCTGATTTCCTCCTGTGATAGTCTCAATTCATCCCGGGATAAGGATGAGGTATATGTGGTCATGTTATCCCTTGATGCATTCAGGTGGGATTTTACCGATAAATTTCATACACCAAATTTCGACAAACTTGCCAGCAACGGGGTAAAGGCTGAGGGACTGATCCCCTGTTTTCCAACGAAAACATTCCCAAATCACTACAGCATGATCACCGGTCTCCACCCGGATCATCATGGCATTGTCCAGAATAGTTTTTATGATGCGGAAATGAACCGGTTTTACAGCATAGGAAACCGTGAAGCGGTTGAGGATGGCAGTTTTTATGGAGGTGAACCAATATGGGTTACCGCCGAGAATCAGGGTGTTAAGTCCGCCAGTTATTTCTGGGTTGGTTCGGAAGCCCCTTCCGGGGGAAGACATCCCTCGATGTGGAAAAAGTATGAACATGATTTTCCTTTTGAACAAAGGATCGATACGGTCATCAGCTGGCTAAAATTACCCGGGGAGGCTCGTCCCCACCTGATAACATTCTACATGCATGAACCAGACAGCAAGGCACATTACTTGGGACCGGATAATCCTGAGCTTGGGGAAACGATAGTATATCTCGACAGTTTGGTTGGAGACCTGATGAAAAAGATGGACGATCTGGAAATCTCTTCGAAGATAAACCTGATTATAACTTCCGATCATGGTATGTGTCCGGTGAGTCCCGAACGTTATATTGATCTCTCAGATCACCTGGACAGCTCATGGGTAGATATTATTATCGGTTATAACCCAAACTATCTGGTGCAGGCAAGGGAGGGATATTATGATTCAATTGAGACCAAGCTGGAAAAGATACCTCATGTCAGCGCATGGCCTTCCAAAAATGTACCAGAGAGGTTTGTTTACGGCAATAATCCCCGAACCTTGGATTTCGTATTTTTAGCGGATTCCGCATGGAGCATTGGCTGGATGCGGGAAGCCAATCCCCATTCCCGGGGAGCACATGGATTCGATAATGCCAATACCGATATGCATGGTATATTTTATGCCCGGGGACCGAAATTCAAGAATGGATACTCACAATCACGTTTCAGCAATACAGACCTCTATTCCATTATTGCTGAACTGCTTAACCTTGATCCGGCAGATACGGATGGAGACCTTGACAATGTATGGTCAATGTTAAGAAAATGAGATTAAGTAATTCTCTAATCAACAAGAGTCTCCCGAATAATCCTCTTGGTTTTTTCAATTTCACCAGGTGATAAACTACCCAGAATTTTAATAATTCTTTGTTTATCAATCGTTCTCAGCTGTTCAATGACAATCCATCCGGTTTTCTTTTTATGTTTAACTTTTACTCTTGTTGGATAAGATCTGGATGTAGTAGTCATAGGAGCGATCATTATAGTCCTGAGATATTTATTCATCTCATCGGGCGAAACAATCACACATGGACGGGTCTTCTTGATTTTACTACCTATCGTAGGATCCAAATTTACAAGGACTATCTGATATTGTATTAATTCCATTCCTGTTCAGTTTCCTCTTCAAATATATCAGGGATAAGAAGATTATCTTCATGATGATCATGCATGGATTTAAAAGCATCTTCCCAGCCCTGCCTGGGTTTTGAAATAGGTTTGAGTATGATTCTACCTCGTTCAAAGATTAATTCAACTTTATCCTTGATATTATATCTGTCGAGAATTGATTTCTTAATCCTGATTCCTTTTGAATTTCCTATTTTAATAATCGATAATTCCATAATTACAGCTAATGTTAAATATTCTATAAACCAGGCACTACATATTCCCACACGGAGATTAATCAGTAATTTCACCCAAAATCTAAACCACATGAAAAAAATCACATTCCTGATTAGCTTTCTCACACTCACGATGACATTCATGGCCTTTGCTCCTGTTAAAAAAGGAGAAAAAGTCCCGAATTTTTCCGGTCTTGATGAAAACGGAAATGAATGGACCCTTTCAAAACAGAGGTCGGAATATATTGTTGTTTACTTTTATCCGGCTGCTTTTACCGGAGGTTGTACCAAGCAGGCCTGCTCCTTCCGTGACCACGATGCTGAATTCAGTAAGCTAAAGGCCACTATCATTGGAGTTAGCGGGGATGAGTATGAAAGCCTGGGTAAATTCAAGGAGCATCATAACCTGAATTTCACCCTTCTTTCGGATAAGGATGGGAAAATAGCTGAAGTTTTCGGAGTTCCTGTAAAAGAAGGGAAAACGATAGAAAAAGAAGTTGATGGTGAAATGCTGCAATTAAGCAGAAGTGTAACAACAGCGCGATGGACCTTCATTCTTGACACCAATGGTAAACTCATTTATAAGGACAGTGAAGTTTCAGCTGCTACCGATCCTGAAACGGTCCTGAGTTTTCTCAGCACACATGACGAAAGGAAGTCCTGCATGCCCAGGAATTAGGATTTCTCAAATCTTGTCCCAATAATCTACTGTTATCCCGTCTTATTGGTAGGGCCTTAGATAAATATTAATAAATATTTTTTATTGCTACTCTTTTTTGCAATTTTTACATGGTATTAGGGTTCCGATTCCATTAGAATAATTGCATATATGCTTCGAAACTATGTTACTGTTGCGATACGCAATCTACTGAGACAAAGAGGCTTTGCGGCAATCAACATCCTTGGTCTTACGATTGGGTTAACTGTAGCAGCCCTGATCATACTGTATATGGTCCATGAAATGGGGTATGATAGATTTCATGAAAATCATAATCGAATATTCAGGGTTGCCATAGATGGAGAGATTTCCGGTCAAGTCTTAAATGTTGCTGTTTCCTCTCCTCCATTTGGACCTGCCCTCAAAAACGACTACCCTGAGATTGCGGATTTTGTCCGGCTTGACCAGGCCGGAACTTCACTATTTGCCATTGGTGAAAAGAAATTTTACGAGGATGATATTCTCTTTGCAGATTCAGGGTTCTTCAGAATTTTTACCCTCCCTCTCCTTTACGGAGATCCCTTAACAGCGCTTGAAGGTTCAAATAAAATCGTGCTTTCCGAATCCACCGCTCAAAAGTATTTCGGCGAAGAACATGCGATCGGCCAGGTATTAAGGTTCAATGATCAGTTAGACCTGACAGTATCAGGGGTATGCAGGGACTATCCCGACAATTCACATTTTACATTCAATGCGCTGATTTCTTTCAAAACCAGGGCAGATATGGCTTTTCCCGGCTGGTTGGATTCATGGGGGAACCTTTCGATGTGGACCTATATAATGCTGGACCAGAACGCCAATCTAGATTCACTGGAATCAAAATTGCCGGAGTTTCTACCCAGGTATTTTTCAGAAGAAATTGAGTCGGCGAACCTTAGGCTTGATCCCCATCTTCAGGCGGTCACCGAAATTCATCTGCATTCAAACCTGATGGCAGAGATTGGATCAAATTCAGATATATCATATATCTACCTGTTAATGGCAATTACCATTTTCATCCTGATTCTGGCCAGTATTAACTTTATGAACCTTTCAACAGCAAAATCTGCAAACCGGGCCAGAGAGGTCGGTATCCGGAAGGTTGCTGGTGCTGAAAGGAAAAGCCTGATAATTCAGTTTATCGGTGAGTCGGTCGTAATCAGCCTGATATCTCTGTTTATTTCTCTAATACTGATCGAGCTGTTGCTTCCAACGTTTAACCAGATTACCGGTAAGGAACTGGATATGCAGTATATATTGGACTGGCAAATTACCCTGGGGTTCTTTATACTCGCTGCAGTCGTAGGTGTTTTTGCCGGTTCCTATCCTGCCTTCTACCTCTCTGCCTTTAATCCTCTTCGCGTATTGCAAGGAAGAATGAAGGCTGGTTCATCCAACAGTCTATTGAGAAATGTCCTTGTTTTTATCCAATTTACCATTTCCATTGCCCTGATAATTGGAACTGTAATTATTTTCCGACAACTAAATTACATTAAGGACAAGGACCTTGGTTTTGATGATGAGAATGTGGTAGTAATAACCCTTAGAAATGATGATTCCAGAAAAAAAGGTGCAGTAATGAAAAATGAGTTCCTTGCCAACCCCGATGTAACCGGTGTCAGTCTTACCAATGGATACCCGGGAGGCACATTGAGTGGTACGGGGTATTTCCCTGAAGGCTATGGAGATGAGGAGCCCTGGCTACTTTATGGATTTTCAATTGATCCGGATTTCATTGATAAAACTGCGAGGATGTCCGTAATTGAGGGGAGAAATTTCTCCTCCGATTTCCCTTCAGACAGTACGGCTATCCTGATCAATGAAACCTTGATGAGAGACCTGGGCTGGACAGAAGATCCCATCGGCAGGATCATTGATTCGGATAACTCTGATTCCATTCAATTCAGGGTGGTCGGGGTTTTGGGTGATTTTCATAACCAGTCCCTTCATTCAAAGATTAAACCCATAATGCTTCAGTTCCTCAGGGATGATCCACGCTTCATTTTAGTCAGGATACGGGATAATGATCCACGGTCGGTCCTGAATGAATTAGAACTTGCCTGGAAAGACATTAATCCGGAAATCCCATTCGAATTTGAGTACCTTAATAATAGAATTGAGGAATTCTACGAATTCGAGGACAAAATCGGAAAAATATTCATCTATTTTACGCTCTTCGCCATATTTATTGCAGCCCTTGGATTATATGGACTTGCCACCTATATTTCCGAGCAAAGAACAAAAGAGATAGGGATACGAAAAGCTATGGGCTCAACCATCGTAGGGGTAAGCTTCCTTTTATCAAAAGACTTTGCAAAGCCCGTATTACTGGCTAATCTTTTCGCCTGGCCTCTGGCATGGTTTACCATGAAAGAATGGCTGCGAAATTTTGAATATCAGCTAGATCTTTCCTGGAATATTTTCTGGGTTTTCGGACTGTCTGGATTAGCCGCCCTTATTCTTTCTTTAATAACGGTAAACATTCGGACAATCCGTGCTGCATCATCGAATCCCGTTGATTCACTTCGCTATGAATAGATTTTCTGTCTGAGGGATATGAAAATTCAAGTTTTGTTGAGATGAGTATTATAACCGATGTGTAAGCAGGCAGGGATAAAAATCTATTTACCCGAATTTATAATCAAATCCCTTGAAAGCAATCCCTCCCCTTCTGCCTGCAATCTGATTTCCCCTTCGGAGTTTTCGGACTGTATTATTGCCATGCATTTCCCATTAAAAGCCTTGCGGTATGGTTTCACAAAAGATTCGAGACTAGTCGGATCTCCGTTACCCACAGCTCTTATGACACCGGGGCCCTCAATTTTGAATGTAAGCCGATTGTTTGCCCTTGGACAAAGAACTCCGTCTTCATCCACAATTGATGCGGTTACAAATACAAGGTCCTTTCCATCCGCATCAATTTCAGTCCGGTCTGAGTCTAAAACAATTCTGGCGGGTTTTCCTGCAGTTCTGATTACTGCCTCCTTAACTGGTTTCCCTTCAGTATCCAGAGCTACCACCTTAAGTTCCCCAGGCTCATAAATAATATTATCCCAAACAATGCGATAGGTAGTATATAAATCAGAAGGATCCTTTTCACGCACTCCAAGGCTCCTCCCATTCAGAAACAACTCGGCTCTGTCGAAACTTGTATAGCAATGCACCGACACATCTTGCCCACTTTCCCAGTTCCAATGAGGCAGAAGATGTAATACCTCCTTAACTGTCCACCTGCTCTGATACAAATAATACCTGTCCTTAGGAATTCCGCAAAGATCAATAATACCAAAATACGAGCTTCGTGTCGGCCACTCTATATTGTACGGCGTCGGTTCCCCCAGGTAATCAAAACCCGTCCAGACAAACTCGCCTGCCACAAATGGAAAGGAGTCCTGCGCTGCAAATTCACGGTCCGGAGAAGTCGCCCATCTGGGGAATTCCATATCAAATGAGCTTGAGTGATAGGGTTCCCTTGTAT
>JAUUZM010000282.1 GCA_030589965.1 Bacteroides sp. | reverse complement strand
TAGATAATTGATAAGTGTGTATAGGCAGGTTTTTTATAACTTTATAAGATGCTAATATTCAAGTTTATTTTCAGTCTAAATAAACCCTTCATTTTTTTCGGGTTTATCTTGCTAATCTCTTTCCAATTAATGCTGTCTCAGGAAGACTTTTATGCGGACAAAATTTATGGAGAAAACATCCGGACTGTGCAGCTACACAGGGCTGGCTGGGATCTATCCTATCCCATCATTGATCTAAACAGCCTTGATCGGCTGAATCTTAGCTTTGATGATCTGACAGACCAGATTAAAAACTATTCATATACAATTGAGCATTGCGATGCTGACTGGTACCCGACCGGAATACCTGCAGAAGAATATATGTCAGGATTTAATCACCAAGCGATTCAGGACTATGCCCTCTCCTTCAATACCTATGTGAGTTATGTGCACTACAAAGTTTCATTACCCAACGAGGATGTTGGAATTTTAATATCAGGGAACTATGTAATTAAAATTTTTGAAGATTATGATGAGAGCAACCTCGTACTTGTCCGCCGTTTCTCTGTTTCAGAATCTCTTGCCAGTGTTACAGGTACAGCAGCCAGGTCTGTTCTGAACGATTACAGGGATGACGGTCACCAGATTAATTTCAAGGTTCATTTGGGTGCTGTCAGCATTAATGATCCTTTTTCAGAGATCAAGGTATGTATCCAACAGAATAACCGGTGGAATATGTCAATCAGGGAACTTAAACCTGTTTTCGCCAGGGACAATGAACTGGATTATAACCATCATTCTGATAATGTATTCAAAGCGGGGAATGAGTACCGGTATTTTGACATTAAAAGTATAAGATATATGGCAGAGATGGTCCAGAACATTGACTACCAGCCACCTCATTACCATGTCTTCCTATACCCGGATGCACCCCGCAATAATGGCCAATACTTTTACAGGGAAGACCTGAATGGCAGGTTTTATATTGAGGTACAGGAAGGTGTAAACAGGGATACTGAATCAGACTATATTCATGTGCATTTCACCCTGCCCTTTGATGCCCCCCTTGTACATGGAGACCTGTTTGTATCAGGTGCACTGAACAATTGGGAATTCAATGATATTAACCGGATGCAATACAATTTTGAAAAAAAGTCCTACGAGCTTGATCTGCTGGTTAAGCAGGGTTATTACAATTACGAATATGCATATATACTGAAAGATTCCAGGTTTCCTGATGCCACCTACCTCGAAGGAAGTTATTACGAAGCTGAAAATGACTATCTGGTATATGTCTACCTGTCTACAAATACAAGCCGGTATGATCGCTTGATCGCTTATCAGATCCTGAACTCAATTAGGAAATAGCATCAGGGATCTCAAATACGTCGCTGCTTTTGCACGAATAGTGCAAAAAAAGGCTCCTCAATTTGAATCCCTAGATGCAATCAAAATGAGTTCATTCCTTTACTACAGTCCTATCTGATCGGCGATTTCCTGCATGGCACTGAGGCTGATGTCAACGAATTCAGGTAATGGAATACCGATCTTCTCACATTCCATAATGTTTTCCCTGCTGACAGATGCAGCGAAAGCCTTTTGCTTCATTCTTTTTGTTATGGATTTGGGTTTTACGGATGCAATCTTCTTATCCGGATAGATAAGAGCGGTAGCATAAATCAGACCCGTAATAGTTTCTCCCGCTGCAAGAGCATGTTGGAATTCCGTAGTACGGGGAAGGCCTGTGGCCATCTCATTATGCATCCGGATGGCATCCAGTATCTCAAAATCCAGGCTAAATTCCTCCAGGAGTTCCCCGGCCTTTAGAGCATGGACAGAGGGATCAGCATTTGTTAGCTCCACATCGATATCATGCAGTAAACCGGCCAGTCCCCAGCTCTCCTCCTCCCTCCCAAGCTTTCTGGCAAGGGCCTTCAATACAGCCTCGGAGGATAAAGAATGGTAAAGCATTTTTTCATTTTTTACATGTTTATACAGCAGATCTAATGCTTCGTTACGTGTCATTTTGATTTTTTTTTGTTTTACTGCTAACAAATATAGATTTTGCAGAGAATATAATTTGTATGTCATGAAAAAAAGGATTGACAAAGATATCTCAATTGAAGAATTGATTGAGATTCTGCCAGCATCTGTAAGTTATCTTTCCCGCAAGGGAATAAAATGCATTGCCTGTGGAGAGCCTATCTGGGGAACACTGCAGGAAGCAGCAGAAGAAAAGGGATTCAGGAGGGAGGAAATTGATAGCTTTTTAGTTGAATTGAATGCTATGGCAGGGGAATAATATCCAGACTTGCTCAAACAATTCATCATTTTTATTGTTCTTATCATAACTCCCATTTTGGAAAAACGATTGAAAATGACTCAATTTACACGTTGAAACCAGATTCATATGATCTATCTTACACGAAGAGAAAGGTTTAATGCTGCCCACAGACTGTACCGAAGTGACTGGACAGATGAGAAAAACAGCGAGGTTTACGGTAAATGCGCCAATCCAAACTGGCATGGGCATAATTATATTCTGTTTGTTACCGTGAAAGGCAATATTTAACCTGAGCTGGGATATGTGGTTGACCTTAAAACTCTAAGTAAGGTAATAAGAGTGAACATCATCGAAAGACTGGATCATAAGAATCTGAACATTGAGGTGGATTTTTTAGAAGGAAAAATTGCATCTACTGAAAACATTGCCATGGCTATTTGGGAGGAACTTGAACCGGAAATTAAGGCTCTGGATGTTGAACTTCATAGCATCAAGCTTGAAGAAACTGAAAATAATTTTGTTGAATATTTTGGATCTTAAGTATTTCATTCATGGATATAATAAATAACGGACTCGGACATTCCGATAATGATGGATACCAACGAGTAGACAAATTTGACGATCAAAAGACCGATAAACTTTCAGAACTGTATCAGGGGGTTCTTGAAACCCTGGGTGAAGACATCAACCGGGAAGGTTTGGAACAGACTCCTTTGAGAATGGCAAAATCCATGCAGTTCCTTACCCAGGGATATGGGATTAACCCTGATGAGATAATAAATTCTGCCAAATTTAAGGAGGATTACCAGGAGATGGTTATTGTAAAGGATATTGATCTTTTCTCCATGTGTGAGCACCATCTTATTCCATTTTTTGGAAAGGCCCATGTAGCCTACATCCCAAATGGACATATTACCGGCCTCAGCAAGATTGCCAGGGTGGTGGAAGCATTTGCAAGAAGATTGCAGGTTCAGGAAAGGCTTACCATGCAGATCAGGGACTGTCTTCAGGATACCCTCAATCCACTTGGAGTGGCTGTGGTAATCGAAGCCAAGCACCTCTGTATGGTTATGAGGGGCATACAGAAACAAAACTCGGTTACAACCACTTCTGCTTTTACAGGCGAATTCCTCAACAAGGCAAGTACCAGGGAAGAATTCATCCATCTTCTTGGAGTGCACCTTGCTTAGAGAAATTTACCGCCATTTGCATATATCGGAATTATCATATATTCCATTAATTTTGAACCACAAAAATCAAAAGAAATGAAGGCTTATGTATTCCCCGGACAGGGGGCCCAGCATCCCGGAATGGGAAAAGATCTTTATGATCAGTTTGAAGGAGCCAAAGCTCTTTTTGAAGAAGCAAATGATATTCTTGGCTTCAATATTACCCAACTGATGTTTGATGGAACTGAAGAGGATCTTCGTCAGACCAGGGTAACCCAACCTGCTATTTTCCTTCATTCTGTCATTCTGGCCAGCACAATTGAAGATTTTAAACCTGAAATGGTCGCCGGACATTCTCTTGGTGAATTTTCCTCCCTGGTCGCAAACAAAGCTCTTTCTTTTGGCAATGGCCTCAGACTGGTTGCCCAGCGGGCCCAGGCCATGCAAAAAGCCTGTGAAGCTGAACCCTCAACCATGGCAGCAATTATCGGAATGGAAGATGGTATTGTTGAGGAGGTTTGCAGGGAGATTGATGATATCGTTGTTCCTGCCAATTATAACAGTCCAGGTCAGATCGTAATCTCAGGGTCCATCCCCGGAATCGACGAAGCGGTAACAAAACTATCCGGGATGGGGGCTAAAAGAGCCATTAAACTCAGTGTCGGTGGTGCATTTCATTCTCCTCTGATGGAACCAGCGAGGCAGGAACTGGAAGCTGCTATTGTAACAACTGCTGTAGAGGAACCCATTTGCCCTGTATACCAAAATGTTACAGCAGAACCTTCTTCAGATCCTGAAATCATACGTGAGAATCTTTTAATCCAACTGACTGCGCCCGTACGATGGACACAGACAGTTAAGAATATGCTCAGAGATGGAGCTTCATCTTTTACGGAAATTGGACCGGGGAAAGTACTTCAGGGACTGATAAAAAAAGTCGACAGGGCCATCCTGACAGAAAGCGCCTAAGCAGACTAGAGGTCTGAATAATCAGTTGGATAAAGATAATATTTATCACTGTGTGAGACCGTCTTCTTATACTTTGGAATCTCTTTCATTCTAAGCCATTCCGGATCTTTCCTGAACTTATTCCAGTGTTCTGTCTGGGATTCCTTGCTTGAGAATGTAGTCAGATACATTAAATTCGGCCGAACCATTGATTGGTTTGACGCTTGCTACCCAATAAGGGCGTACC
>JAUUZM010000027.1 GCA_030589965.1 Bacteroides sp. | reverse complement strand
TAAATCTATTAGCTATGAAAAAAATATTTATTGCCCTATTGATTATCCTTTCCGTTGGGGGACTGAAGGCACAGGATAGTGAAATTCAGACGCTGTTTTCAGGTTCCACCCGTATCAGTGGTTTCGGCGGACCCTTAATGAGCTTTACCACCCTGAATGGTCAATTTGCCCATATGATGGGCGGTGGTGGTGGAGTCTTGCTAGGAAATTACTTTCTTGGTGGTTATGGAGAAGGATTAACCAATGGAATCCCTGTAAATGGGAACCGTTTAAACTTCGGACATGGTGGTTTCTGGACCGGCTATTCATTTATGGCCAAGCGGCCGCTTCACCCGACAGTCTCTGCGCAAATCGGCTGGGGTTCAGTTTCAGAACATGATCCAGATTTCAGCTATTGGGGAACACCGGACAATGTTTTTGTGTTTAACCCGGCAGTTGAACTTGAAATGAACTTTACAAAATTCTTCCGACTGGGAGTTGGGGTGCATTACAGGATCGTCACGGGGACTAACCCGGAGATAAGTAATCTGACGAATTCAGACCTTTCGGGACCTGGTGCATTGCTGACTTTTAAATTCGGTTGGTTCTAAACCCCTCTGCTTTCCTTAGACATAGTGTGATTACAGCGAGGGGTGCATTACTCTGGAAGTCTCCCTGCTTTTTTCTATTTTTAGACGGTGTATGATTACATAGTTATAGGTTCCGGTTTCGGAGGATCTGTTTCAGCCATGCGGCTGACTGAGAAAGGGTATTCTGTTCTGGTCATAGAAAAGGGTAAAAGATACTCCGCCGAAGATTTTCCAAAAACAAACTGGAACCTAAGAAAATACCTGTGGATTCCAGCTCTCCGATTTTTTGGTTTTCAAAAACTTACATTTAAGCGCCAGGCAAGTATACTTTCTGGAGTAGGGGTCGGTGGCGGCAGCCTGGTGTATGCCAATACTCTCTTTTATCCCCCGGTGGAATTTTTTAATCACCCCTCCTGGGTAAAATTCAATAACTGGAAAAAAACTCTTCTCCCCTTTTATGAAAAAGCATCCTTCATGATGGGCAGGACCAAATATGCGAAACTGAATCCTGAAGATCAGTATCTAAAGGAAGTCGCAGAGGACATGAACCGCAGCGAAACATTTAATAATGTGCAGGTGGGAGTGTTTCTCGATGAGGATAAGACGGAACGGGATCCTTATTTTATGGGACTGGGACCACAGCGATCCCCCTGTACAGAATGCGCGGGCTGCATGGCGGGCTGCAGTGAAAATGCAAAGAACTCATTGGACAAAAACTACCTGTACTTTACGGAAAAAATGGGAGGCCAAATTCAGGCAGAAACCAGGGTCATAAAAATTGAGTGCTCTGCCGGGAAATACAGGATTACAACAAGGTCCTCTACTTCCCTGTTCAGGCGTAAAAAACAGGTGTATGAAAGTGATGGACTGGTCCTGGCCGGGGGGACACTGGGTACCATGGAGCTTCTACTCAAACAAAAATATAAATACAAAACTCTTCCCGGTCTTTCGGAGAAACTTGGAACCGGGATTCTTACAAATTCTGAAACCCTCTGTGCTGTTTCTTCCATTGCTGCAAAAATGAATAATGGACTTGCCATTACATCGGTTTTTAATCCGGATGATAACACACATATTGAGGTAGTCAAATACCCCGATGGTTCGAATGCTCTCAAATCCTTTTTCTGGCTCTCTGCCAGCGGTTCCAGGCACAACTCTGTCCGGTTTGTTAAACTTTTGTGGAATATGATAAAGCGGCCTGGAAAATTCCTGAAAATGGCCTTTGATCTGAGCTGGTCCACCAACCTGGTGATTTTGCTGGTGATGCAACACATTGAAAACGCCATGTCTATGAAATGGAAGAAAGGCCCTTTCGGGGGAAAAATGATCATCAAAAACAGGGGAAACTCAAAGGTGCCGGCCTACATTGAAATTGGACAACAGGTTATGGAAAGATATGCCCGGAAAACCGGGGGAATAGCCCAAAACATTATTCTCGAAGTATTGTTCAATCGTTCCACCACGGCTCATATCCTTGGAGGATGCCCTATGTCTGAAGATGCCAGTACAGGAGTGGTTGATCCTCAATTAAGAGTTCATGGATTTACAAATATGTATGTGGTCGACGGTTCTGTTATTCAGGGTAACATTGGGGTAAATCCAAGTTATTCTATCCTGGCAATGGCAGAATATGCTATGGATGTTATTCCTGAAAAAGCTGGTAATACCCGGATTTCACTTGATAAACAATTGGAAGCCGTTTTATGATCCGTGAATTTTACATATTCCGATGCATTGCGGGAGTCTTTCTTTCCTTGCTGGTAACTCTAAGTGGATGCAGTACCAATTACAGCCAGGAATCCTCTTTAGATAATTTTCAATTTATTCCCTATTTGAATGATATTATTATTGACGGGGATCCTTCAGAATGGCCCGAATCATATCCTCCGGTTCGCCTGCTGTCGGATATTCGTGGAAATGCCCCTTCGCCTGCGGATCTGTCTGCCCAATTCAGGCTGGCCTGGAATGAGAACGGACTGTACATTATGGCAGAAATACAGGATGATATAATCTATGAAGACCCAAAAAGATTCTGGAATGGGGATGGCATGGAAATTTTTGTGAGTCCGGAGCTGGGCTCTTTTGATATAGTACAGATATCCATGCGCCCTTCTTTTGATCTGAAAGACTCCCTGGTTTCTGTTAAATTCTTTGATCATCGTATATCTGATTCCTTAAAAATCATTCCCCCGGAATATTTGTTCCTGTGTTCTAAAAGTTCATCTGCATACAGCTTTGAAGGATTTATTCCCCTGGAAATGATTGGAATGCCGGATATATCCAATGATATGAAAATGGCCATTCAGATCTACATAAACGATTCTGACAGCGAGGGGGATACAAGTAATTTCAGCCTGCCATGGTTTCCCGTAAGGGATTCCTACAGAAATCCTTTCGCCTTTCATAAAATCCAATTCTCTCAATCCCGATATCCTGCCATGCCTTATGAGGTAAGAGCATTTATTCTGAACAATGAATTCCTCCAGCTAAAGGTTCTTTCGGATAAGCCTGTCAGCGGCAGGGAGCTGAACATCCATGCAGGTAGCATTAGCAGGCACTTTGGAATCCGAAAAGAAAAGAATGATTTGTTCATTCAGGAGTGGAAACTACCTTACCAAAAATTAGCTTCAGAAGAGAATGGCCTGCGCTTTTTTAGCAATGACAGCCTTATTTTAGAAATTGAGCCCATAGTTCTTCACAGGATTTTTGAAGGCATTCCGGAACCCATGCGATTTGAAAAAGAAATACGAATTTTTGAGATTATTGACCATTTTAATCCAGCGTCCAAAAGTTCAACCCTGATTACCGGTAGCTCTACTATTCGAAAATGGACAACTATTAACCGGGATCTCCCGGGATTTGAATTCTTGAACCGTGGATTCGGAGGTTCAACCATGGAAGACCTCAATTACTATGCTGACAGGATTGTATTTCCCTATAATCCTTCAAAGATTATTATTTATGAAGGTGACAATGACATCGCAAGAGGTGCCACGCCCGCAGATTTCATAGATGAATGCATTGAATTTATCCGGCGATGCCGTACACATTTGCCTGGGACTGAAATATACTTTATGTCAATTAAACCCAGTCCATCCCGAATGAAGAACTGGAAGGATATGCAATCGGCAAACCTTTTGCTGAACGAATTATCCTCCCAGCATGAAAATGTTCACTACATTGACATTTCTCCTGGCTTACTGAATGAATCCGGGGAGCCCATAAAAGAATTATTTTTAAAAGATCGCCTGCATTTCAATGAAAGGGGATACGAGGCGATCTCAACTGCCATGGAATTGTATTTCAATAAATAAATACTTTATATAACAGATGGATAAATCTGAATTACAAAACATTATTGTCAAACAGGAAAAATTCTTCCGGAGTGGTACCACTCTTAATATTGAGTTCAGGATAGAGGCCTTAAGCAAACTCAGGAAGCTTTTGAAGGAATACGATGAGGAAATCAATAATGCGTTGAGACAGGATCTCGGAAAACATCCATTTGAGTCCTGGGGAAGTGAACACGGTCTTGCCATACAGGAAATCGGCATGATGATACGGAACCTAAAACGCTGGTCACGCCCCAAAAGGGTATATACTCCCATGGCTCACTGGTTTGCCAGGAGTTATTACCTGAACCAGCCATACGGTAGGGTCCTGATCATTTCACCCTGGAACTATCCACTGCAGCTACTGTTCATGCCTCTGATCGGGGCCATTGCAGCAGGTAATTGCGTGCTTGCAAAACCATCAAGGCATGCAGTTAATACAACAGGCCTGATGCAAAAACTGATTTCAGAAAACTTTGATGCCGGACATATATCCTTAATCGAAGGCGGGCGGGAAGTAAACCAATTAGTACTGGAACAACAATTTGATTATATCTTTTTCACGGGCAGCACAAACGTTGGTAAAAAAGTTATGGAGTCTGCCTCCAGGCATCTCACCCCCGTTTCCCTTGAACTTGGTGGAAAGTCCCCTGTAATTGTTGAACCAGATTCCTCTCCCTCCCTTGCTGCAAAAAGAATCATGTGGGGTAAACTGCTAAACGCCGGACAGTCCTGCGTAGCTCCGGATTATGTGCTTGTGCATAAGAATTTAAGTGGAGCCCTGGTTCAGGAAATGAAAAAATATCTGCAGAAAAAATATGGTGATGATATAAAGGCAAATCCTGATTATGCCAGGATTATCAATAAGGAAACTGCCGAAAATCTCAGCTCCTGGCTGAAAGGGAAAACAATCCTGATAGGGGGAGATTGCGATCCGGATGAAAAGTACATTTCTCCAACAGTTGTGAAAATCGAGGATATGGATGATGTGCTGATGCAGGAAGAAATTTTTGGACCCATTTTACCCATTGTGGAATATGATAACCTTGATGAGGCACTGGAAATTGTGAGAAACAAGCCAAGGCCCCTGGCTTTATACATTTTCACCCGGTCAACAAAAATTCAGAAAAAAATAATTCAAAGCACCCAGTCCGGGACGGGAGGGATAAACGAAACTGTCGTTCATTTTGTAAACACTTACCTTCCTTTTGGCGGTGTGGGAAAAAGCGGAATGGGAAGGTACCATGGAAAGTACAGCTTCCAGACTTTTTCATATAAGAGGTCCTTCCTTGACAAGGCTACCTGGATTGATATTCCAGTCAGGTATCCCCCGTATGCGAAAAAAATGAAACTTCTTAAAACCCTTATTCGATAGTTTTAAAATTCACTGTGTTGCTGTCTTGTTGTCCGGCTCTTGGAGGCCGTCAGATTTCCAGGTCAACCCAGACCGGACAATGATCCGAATGCCTGGCTTCATTCATGATTCCTGCAGCACTTAAAGATTCAGCGAGAAGGTCTGTCAGCATGAGATAATCAAGTCTCCATCCAAGATTTTTATCTCTTGCATTTGAACGGAAACTCCACCAGCTGTATTTGACCTCATCCGGATTCATGTGCCGGTATGAATCAACAAAACCACTCGCAAGAAAGGTGTCAAGCCAGGCTCTTTCTTCGGGTAAGAATCCGGAGCTCTTTTTATTCCCTTTTGGATTATGAATATCTATTTCGGTATGGGCTATATTAAAATCACCACAAACCAGAAGCTTTGGCCTTGTCTTCCTTAGCTCGGTAAGGTAATTAAGAAAATCATCCAGAAAAGACATTTTTATATCCTGGCGTATATCCCCTGTAGTACCTGATGGAATGTAAACATCCAAAACCGAAAAATCTCCAAAGTCCGCTCGAATAACCCTGCCTTCCGAATCATACCCCTGGTGACCCATCCCAATTTCAACATGCACCGGTTCCTGTCGGGTAAGGATTAACACTCCCGAATATCCTTTCTTTTCAGCCGAATGCCAGTAATCCCGGTATCCAATTTTATGAAATTCTCCAAGATCCACCTGGTCTGGCTGGGCCTTTGTTTCCTGTATGCATAATACATCTGCCTTGATTTCGTTGAACCATTCATACATGCCCTTGTTTATAGCAGAGCGAATGCCATTTAAATTATAGGATATTACTCTTTTCATTTAAAAGATGATTGTGATTAAGCCAAAGATAGAGAGATTATTTACTTTTGTGTTTCTGAGTCATGGAAGGAAAAGGCCTCGTCATAAAATCAGCAGGAAGTACGTATACGGTCCGAAGTCCGGATTCGCGTTCCATTGAATGCAAGCTGGTCGGCAAATACCGCCTGGAAGAACTCCGCAGCACGAACCCTGTTGTTGTCGGGGATTGGGTGGATTTTACCCTTGAAAAGGGAGAAAAACTGGGTCGGATCAAGGGGGTCGGATCAAGGAAAAATTATATTTTACGCAAATCAACGAATCTATCCAAGGCTCACCAGATCATCGCAGCCAATATCGACCGTTTAATGCTTATGGTCACAGTGAAAAGTCCGGTTACATATCCAGAATTTATTGACCGCTATCTGGTGTCTGCCGAGGCATATAATATCCCGGCTACCTTATTGATAAACAAGATTGATCTGTATGGCCCAAAAGAGAAAGAGAAAGTTGATGCATGGAAGGAAATTTATGAAAAAATTGCATATCCCTGTATTGAATGTTCAGTTGAAAAAAACATTAATATTGATCGCATAAAAAAAGAGTTGCAAGGCAAAGTAACCTTACTGGCCGGGAATTCGGGGGTGGGAAAATCAAGTCTAATCAACCAAATTGAACCCGGACTGAAACTCAAAACAGGAGAAATATCGGCCTATCATAAATCAGGGAAACACACAACCACTTTCGCAGAAATGTTTGAGCTCAGCCTCGGTGGATACCTCATTGACACGCCCGGTATCCGTGGATTTGGAATAACAGACATGGAAGATGAGCCCCTTTTCCATTACTTCCCGGAAATATTCAAATTTTCCACAGATTGCAAATTTCATAATTGCATTCACGTGAATGAGCCGGAGTGTTCTGTCATCCAGGCAATTGAGTCAGGAGAGATCAGCCACTCCAGGTATAACAGCTACCTCAACCTTCTCTCTGAACAAAAAAACACCAGTAAATACAGGTAATTCCTGATTTGGTTAATAATAATGTTTATGGTAATTTTCAGCTGAATGAACAGGACTTCCTTTCTCATATTGATCAGCGTTTTGGTTTTTGTTGGGATCAACACGGTATTCTATATCACTATCTTCAATCAACAACTGGAATTTCAGACAGAACTTATCAGCCAGCAAACACAGGTTTGCGGAAGAATGATTGAACAGGAAGGATTTTTGTTCGAAAATGAACTCAACTCCATTCCGTACCAGAATGATTTTACCAGGCTGTTTACAGATGAGAAAATTAAGCAACAGGGGTCTGTTCATCTACAGCAGTTGTATACAGGTTATGCTGATCTAATCAATAAAATCACTGTATACGACAATAGTGCAAATGTATACAGTCTGATTCTTGATTATAAGGATAATTTCGTTTCAGATTATTACGAATCACAGAGGCAAATAACCCTGAATGAACGGGATGAGCTAATTAAAGACAATGGGGAATTTGTATTAGCTATTCCTGGATTTGATAATGAAGGTAAGGTACAGTCAAATATTTTAATCAACCTGAATTTTGAACGTTTTGTTCAGGCAATATTCGAAAGATACGCCCTGGAGCAAACCCTCTGGCAAACCCTTGTTACGGCAGAGGGTGAGATTATCGCTACATCCGAAGAACACATCCAGATACCTGAGGCTGACATGTCCCGTATTTCATCCAATATCCTGGAAGAAGAAGAAGGTGCCTTCGTCCACACAATAAACATTGACAGTATCCCCACTCGTGTAGTTTCTGTTTATTATCCTATCCGCCTTGTAAAACGGGACCTGGGAATAATTTTTTCAATGAAAACAGATCTGTTTTTGCAGTCAATTGTCATAAAAATCACATCTATCTCAGTATTAAGTCTGATCCTTATTTTTCTTCTGCTCTACATCCATTTCAGGGTAATAAAGTCCAGATCCCATCAAGAAGACAGCGATAAATTTTATAAGGATTCCCTTAAAAAAACAATTGACGTTTTGCCGGTGGGATTGATTTTTATACAGCCTCGCGGTAAAATCAGCCTTATCAACAACGCTGCCATGCAAATCCTGGATATTTCAGAGGCAGGACAAAATCTTACGTACGATAAACTCGGCTTCGATAAGGCTACAGTATCTCTGGATGATTCTATTTACAACAGAACCCTTGGAGAAGGTTCATTATTGATAATCCGCAAAGAAGCGAGCCTAAAGCAAATTTATAAAACCGAATGGGAGGAGGCATCGGGTGAAGACAAGACCAGGATCGTCATGCTTATCGATGTCAGTTTAATAGAAAATTCCTGGAATCTACATAAAATTGCCCATCTCAGCAGGACAGAATTGCTGGAAAGTATGGAACAGGAAATATCTTACCCGCTCAATAACCTGCGCGAAACGATCACCTTATTGAGCAATAATAAAGCAGCAAAAGAGATTCCAGCCGCAGTAGAAGATTTGCATAAATCATTTTCCTTGCTCTCCAACCTGATTAAGGCAACTATGGATTTTGCGGGTCAGACAGCAAGCAATGCAGTTACTGAAGAGATTCCATTCAGTCTTAGAAGTGAAATTGATCTTGCGCTGGATCATTTTCGTGGGAATAATTCCAACATCAGTATTATTACCAAAATACGAAATGATGTTCCTGATGATCTGGTTGGGGATCCGTTCAGATTCAGGCAGGTGATCTACAATCTGGTAAAGAATGCTCTGGGAATTACTGAGGAAGGAAGAATTCTGATCAGTTCTGAGATAATTGAACAGCATGAGGGTGTACTAAAATTGCAATTTCATGTGGAAGATACAGGCCGTGGGATTTCGAAAGATAAAATCGGAGAAATCATGAATGACCTTGATCTATGGGCCGTGGAGCCAACTACGGAAACAGATGAATATAAACTCAGATTATCGGTTGCCAAACAACATATCGAATTAATGAAGGGCCAGCTTTGCTTGTCTT
This sequence comes from Bacteroides sp., assembly GCA_030589965.1. Taxonomy (GTDB): domain Bacteria; phylum Bacteroidota; class Bacteroidia; order Bacteroidales; family SM23-62; genus SM23-62. The sequence continues at coordinate 6,803 of JAUUZM010000027.1, read as the reverse complement.
CACCCTCTTCTATCTCTACAAATCCGGATCAGCCGGGCATAAAATGCACGTTTACCATGGAGGTATTCTCAGGATCCGGCATAAGAGAAAGTCTGATTTTTAAAAATGTTAGTGACATTGGGGAGATTGGTTGTCTTGTACTCTCCCAGAAAAAAGACACAGATGATGAAAGGTTTGCTCAGCTTCTCGACATGGGACTGAACCCCAAACATCTTATATACAGAAGAGAAAACCTCAATTCTCTCTTCGAGCTTGTAAGGGAAAAGGAAGCTGATCTGCAAATAATTATCCTGATAAACTCTTCCAATGAAGATGGATTTTTACTTGCAGAAGAATTAAAAAGAAAGAATATAGGAGACAACCTAATACTGATTCTCCTGAGTTCTGATCATAAACAGGATAATTTTTCCCTTAGCAGGAATACCGGCATTGAATATTATATTGAAGAACCTTATGAATCATATCGATTCGCAGAAATCCTGAAAAATCATTTTCCTGAAGCAAATCAGGAAACCCTGAAAAAAGTGCCTGCACCGATTAAGATAAAGGGGGGCCTGGAGGTTTTGCTGGCAGAGGATAATGTCTTTAACCGTAAAGTTATTCAGGGTCTCTTTAAAAGGCTTGGTTGTGAAATCGACCAGGCAAAAAACGGTAAGGAAGCAGTTGAAATGGTGGGAAAAAAGGATTATGACATCATCTTTATGGACCTACTTATGCCAGAGATGGATGGGATCCAGGCGGTAGTTGAAATACGCAAAGGCGGGACAACCATACCAATTATCGCCTTAACTGCCGTTGAAGATCAGGAAACCCGGCAGAGTGCTATAGATGCGGGATTTGATGATTATCTGATCAAACCAGCCAGTGAGGAAAGTCTTCGAAATATAATTCTTCAACACGATTCAAAATCCAATTCATAATCTTATCCGGAATCAATGGAAAAGGGCTTGGACATACTTGCTTTCCTTGAGAAAGCAGATGAGATTCCGGTGGTTGACGTAAGAACCCCGGCAGAATTTAACCAGGGACATATTCCTGATGCCTGCAATATCCCCCTTTTTTCAAACGAAGAAAGAGCCCGGGTCGGAAAGACCTACAAGCAGGTAGGAAAAAATGAGGCGGTTATCGCCGGACTCGAATATGCCGCACCAAAGATGAAGGACCTGGCCCTTCAAGCATCTAAAGTCGCAAGAAACAATACTCTACTAGTCCACTGCTGGCGAGGAGGAATGCGTAGTGCAAGTATGGCATGGTTGTTTAAAACAGTGGGACTTGAAAGCAATGTTCTCGAAGGAGGCTATAAATCTTTCCGCCGCTTTGTTATCGACTATTTTGAAAAAGATTTTCCCTTTTTAGTTATCGGCGGATTAACCGGTTCTGGCAAAACAGATATCCTGATTGAGCTCAGCAAACAGGATCAGCAGGTCCTTGATCTTGAAAAACTGGCTTCTCATAAGGGATCTGCGTTCGGGGGACTCGGGGAAAAAGACCAGAGAACCAATGAACAATTCGAAAATGATATTTTTTGGGCACTCAATAAATTAGATCTGAACCGCCCGATTTGGATTGAAGATGAAAGCAGAAATATTGGTAAGAACATTCTGCCTTCTGGCATTCATAAAAAAATTCGTTGTTCATCCCTCATTTTTCTTGATGTCCCATTTAGCGAAAGAGTAAACCGGCTTGTAAAAGACTATGCCAAATACCCGGATGAGGATCTTTGCGCAGCAGTGGAAAAAATAAGTCCCAGGCTTGGTAATCAGACCGCAAGGGAAGCAATTCAGGGCATAAAAGATGGAGATTATGATAAAACCGCCAGGCTGGTCCTTCATTATTATGATAAAAGCTACCGTTACGGTTTAGACAAAAGAGATGAGCACTCGGTTCGGCATATCGAGATCGAGATTTCTCCCAATATTGAATTGGCTACTGAGCTAATCAGGAAATTCTCAGAAGAAAACCATTTAATTTGATAAAGATTTAAATAGTTAAATTATTATCTTTGTGAAACATCATCTCCAATACCATTGAATATGCAAAGGATCATTGAGACCATGGGGTCTATAGCAAAAGTTGAAAAACTTGAAACCCTCTCAGCTAATATTTTAGAAAATACACTCGTATTAAAAGAAATTGAACCTTTCCCCGGGTATCATGGGGCCAATCTTCCCAGTGGGTATAATCCTACCGCTGTATACCTCGTACTAAAGAAAAAGGCTTCCACTGTCCGTATCAAGCGAATTACACAGGGGATACAGAAATTTTTTAAACATGATTTTGACGGCTCTCCTGCAGAAATCTGTGTTAATAACGATATTTTCTACTGCATACGCCTCAGGAATTTTGTTAACTATGAAATACTTCCTGACCTTCAGAAGGCTTATATGCACGAGAATCTGAAATTTATGAAGAAAAAGAAAATCTCCGGTGACGGGATCATTGAGATTAAGAAAAACTTCGAACTGGAAAAGATGGCAGAAGGTATGTATAAGGATCTTGAAGACCCCTTAATGTTTTACCTGCAAATTCCAAAACACCTGAACTGGTCTCTTTTCAAAGAGATTACAACTTCTATAAAGCACAACCTGGATGACCTGAGTTTTGATGGCGCCCTGGGTGCAATATACATGAAGGAGATTACGGAAGTCGTCCGGATTTTTGCACGCGACATGACTGTGGATGATCTTCAAAAAATTCGCGAAAGATACCTTGAAGAATTAAGGAAATATTAATTATTGCTTTTTTATTTCGCTGGAATCCACTACTTTATAAAGCTTATCTGAACGTCTGATTGTATCCGGAATTGCAATTGAAAAATTCTCTCCTTTTTCTACCCTCGATACTTTTTTATAGTCTACCTGCATCTCCTCAATAGTCCATTCTACCACACCTGTTGTTGGTCCGCATATCAGAATATTGTCTCCAGAATCAAGATGCCCGGATTCCATCAGGAATTCAGCGACACCCAGTTTGCTGAAATAGTTCATTCCTTTCCCTATATATATTTTTCGTTTGCTGGCAGAGGAACCATATCCTTTGGTCCATTCGCCCAGTTCCTGTCCAAGGTCATTCCCATCCCAGAAACCTCTGTTGAATACGGTCCCAAGCCTGGCCTCCCAGTCGCTAACCTTTTCCCTGTTAAAATCCCCGGCCAGATAAGCCTGCACAGCTTCATTATAACATTCTGTTACCGTTTTGACATATTCCGGTGAGCGGGCTCTGCCTTCTATTTTCAGTACAGAAACTCCGGCATCAAGAATTTTGTCCAGGTAGGATATGGTACAGAGATCCTTGGGGGACATGATGTATTCCTGGTCAATTTCCAGCTCCTTTCCTGTTTCCTTTTCTTTAACGATATAAGATCTTCTGCAAGCCTGAAGACATTCCCCCCGGTTAGCAGAATGGCCGTATTGATGAAGACTCAGATAACATTTACCAGAGATTGCCATGCAGAGGGCTCCATGTACGAATAATTCAATTTTAATTAGATTACCTGAAGGTCCGCGAAGATCCTCATCCCTGATACCATCGGCAATGGCTTTTATTTGTTGAAGATCAAGTTCCCTTGCCAGAACAACTACATCAGCAAAATCCGAATAGAATTTCAGTGACTCCAGATTGCTGATGTTCAATTGTGTGGAAAGATGAACTTCCACATTTTCCTGTCGGGCCATTTGGATTACCGAAGGATCTGCTGCAATAACAGCAGTGATGTCATTTTTTCTGGCTGCTTTCAGTATCTCCCTGACCAGGCCAAGTTCATTATTGTAGATAACTGAATTGAGAGTCAGATAGGTTGATAGGCCATTTTCTTTCGCAATACCTGATATCTTTTCCAGGTCCCCTGTCATAAAATTCTGTGAAGACCTGGACCTCATGTTCAGCTTTTCAATCCCGAAATATACTGCATCCGCTCCTCCCTGAATGCCAGCCTGCAAGGATTCATAAGATCCGGCCGGGGACATAATCTCAATATTATTTCTCTCCAATGTCATACAAGCTGTCTACTTAGATTTATTGAGAATGATGCGGATAATTGTGCCTTTACCGGGGTCAGACTGGAGAACAAATATTTTCCCTTTATGATAAATTTCAATGATTCGGCTGGCCAGGGAAAGTCCCAATCCCCATCCTCGCTGTTTTGTAGTATAACCCGGTTTAAATATTGTCTTCTGCCTGTTCTTTGGAATCCCTTTACCTGTATCATTAAAATCAATATATACCTGTTTTTCCTGTCCATTTACAGATATTTCCAGGCTCCCCTTACCCCCCATTGCATCGACCGAGTTCTTACATAAGTTTTCAACTACCCATTGGAACAATACCTTATTAATGGGAATAATAATGTCTTCATCTTCGGACTTCAGTGTCAGGCTTACCTGGTTTGAGGTCCGTGATTCCATATAATCAACTGAATCCTGAAGGATCTCATGTATTCTTTGATCTTTGAGCACTGGTTTGGAACCGATCTTGGAAAATCTCTCCGTAATTTCTTCAAGCCTCCCGACATCTTTTTCCAGCTCATTAACAAGCTTTTTATCAGAATGCTTTTCCTTAAGCAACTCAATCCATCCCATCATCGAAGAAGTTGGTGTTCCAAGCTGATGGGCCGTTTCTTTTGACAGGCCAACCCAGACCTGATTTTGTTCTGCTTTGCGTGAGGTACTGAAGGCTAAATAAGCTACCAGTATGAAAAGTAGTATTACAACCAGCTGGATATATGGATAATAAGTCAGCTTGATCAACAGGGTGGAATTCCGGAAATACACGTAATTAACAAGGCCACCTCCCAGGTCAACCTCAATAGGCAGGTTTTCATCCTTCATTCTTATCAGCTGCCGCTTGACATATTCCGGGTTCTCCATTTTCAGGGAATCCAGGTTTCTTTTCTCAATGATGTTTTCATCCTGATCTACCAGGATTACAGGTATGGTTGTATTATACTGAACAACCTTCAAGGGAAACCCGAAATCCTGCCCTGTGAGACTGATATCTGCCAGCTGCCGGGTAGCTTCCGCCCATAATTCAACCCTCTTCATTTCTTCAAGAGCAAGAACCCTGACCAGGCGGTTTGTATATAAAAGGGATCCGATACCAATTATGCCTGCAAAAAGGAAAAGGTAAAGTTTCCAGCGTTGTTTTCTATAGTAGATATCCATGAATGCTTAGGTATTCTTTCTCCTTCGTTTTTTCTTCTTTTCAGGAATGGAGTCAGAGGGTTCTTTTTCATCCTCATCCCACTCAATGATAAACTTTTCCCCGGAGGATTTATTGCCTGGTTTTTGAATCGAATCGGCTTTCATGTCATCCTCTTCCCATTCAATTATGAAATCCGGCACGTCCTCCTCTGTCTCATTATCAATTAAGGTTGAGTCCTTTTTAAACAGGCCGAATTCCTCGTTCAGTATCTTTTTTAATTCCTGCTTTTCTTCAGTCATCTGCTCCCGGACATTTTGTACTGCCCCCCTGCGGCCATATTTAACATTGGAGCCCTCCGGTGATCCTTCAATGATCAGGTAAAGATACATTCTTCCTAATCCATCATCTTCAATAACCCCGAATTCTGTATCCTGCTTGCTGGGTTTACGTGATTTTTTAGCAAGTATGTCAGACAAAGCCAATTTAATTTTATAAGAGAACTTTTTATTAAATCCATGGATGCCAGAGGCAGTAATGTCCATTGCAGATGAATGAATGTCCATTTTGGGAATTACTACTTCCTCATTCCGGATGAAAATCTCGTTATGCAGGGTCGAGAAACTGATGTTTTCAAGTTCCTCAACATCAATATATTTTGAGAGAGACATCATAGGCTCAAAACCAGAAAGTTCCCCATTCCTGATAACTACATCACAGTCAAGCAGGATGGTTTCTTTTTTAATCCTCATCCGGGTATTCATTTCAGCAGAAAAATTTACATCTCCCGAAAGTGATCCCTTCAGGTGTTGATCACTTATGAAATCCTGTCCAAAATTATTAAAGGATGAAAACGCCTTTGTAATATTCACCGATGTTATTCCGGATCTCGCTTTCACCAGAAAGCTCAGATCCTCACGCTGCTCAAGCATACCCTCCGACTGTATCCGTCCCTCCATAGAGTTGAGCTCCATGTGGTTGATACTTAGCCTTCTGGGTTTGTAAATAAGATTCCCGGTAACATTTGAAGCATTGAAGTTCTTGATTTCCAGCTTATCAAACCAAAATCTCGTTTTCAGGTACAGTCTTTCTGGCAGCAAAAATGTATCGACAGGTGAATGGGTTTCTTCCGTTCTATTCAATCCTTTTTTACTGTTCAGGGAACTTAAATGATTAAGGTCCAAACGCTCTGAATACAGATCAATATCCATCCATAGATTTCCCTTGGGGGTAATCAGGTATTCCAGAAAATTATCTGCTCTGCCGCTGATGCTTATCTGGCTTTCTTCCAGTTCTCCACTCAGGCTCTTAATCTTAAGGTGATCCGTGAAATTTAAATCTCCTCTAAAGCTTTTCATCTCAAACGGAAACAAGCTGGATGTAAGGTTAACATCTTCCAGGTTTACGCTGGCATTGTACTTATAGTTCAACAGGTCCTCCTTTCTGAGGTTTTCGAGCAAGGCCTGATTTCCTTCAATTCCTATTTCTGCAAGGATTCTGCCCTCCAGATTGATGAACAGGGAATCAATCACCTTAATCTCCAGTAAATCAGGCAGGTGAAGGTCTGTTTTAATCTTATAGTTGAAGGTTGGACTTATAAGGTTGGATACTGAGTAATCCCCTCCAATCCTGGAACTTCCAAACCTCATGTTCATGTCCTGCAGCCT
>JAUUZM010000109.1 GCA_030589965.1 Bacteroides sp. | reverse complement strand
GCTGTCGAGAACTATAATAAATACAAGGAATTACTGGAAGACGAAAACTCAGAGGAAGCTAAATACACGGAAAAACAAATTGAAGCATGCAAAAATGCCGCTGAAGCTATTCAAAACCCGGTGTTCTTTATCAGGGAACATACCGGAGAAAATATTAATACAGGTACAGCAGATTATAATCCTGTTGTCTCCTTTGATGACAAAACCATGGTTTATATGACCACATTAAAGTTTTATGATGCTGTTAATATAACCCAAAGGCAGGAGGATGGTTCATGGGGTGCACCCAGACAAATTACCGCTGAGCTGGAACCTGCAGGAAAATTATTTGTCAACAGTCTCAGCCAGGACGGAACTGAGTTATATCTAAACCAGGAGGATAATTTTAACTCAGATATTTACACAAGTAAATTCGAAGAAGAAAGATGGGGAAAAGCAAAACCCCTCAGCAAGCTGATCAATACAAAATACTGGGAATCCCATGCATGCATATCCGGAGACGGAAAACATCTTTTTCTTGCAAGTAACCGGAAGAATGGGCAAGGTGGAATGGATATCTGGGTAAGTTCAAAGGGTGAATTGGGATGGAATGAACCTCGCAATCTTGGAGAAACAATCAATACTGACCTTAACGAGGATCATCCATTTATCTCTGAGGATGGCAATATTTTATTTTTTGCTTCGCAGGGGCATTATAATATTGGAGGATACGATATATTTTATTCTGAGAAACAATCAGATGGCAGCTGGGGTGAGCCTGAGAATATAGGATATCCTCTGAATACTACTGATGATGACCTCTTTTTTGTACCTGGCGGAAATGGAGAATATGGCTACCAGGCAATTTTCTCAGAAGATAATATCGGTTCAAGAGATATACATCGTTACCAGAGGTTTGAAACTGAGGCAGAATACCTTGCTGCAATGGCTCTTCTTGAAAAGGATGTTCCAGAAACTGAAACTGTGGCAGAATTTACAGAAACCACGGAGGGACCAGGTGATGTTGAGGTAGTTGTTCCACCCGTTGTCGAGAAACCTGTTGTTATGTATGTTATCCGGCCAGTATTCTTTGCTTTTGACAAGTATGACCTTAGTTCAGAAGCAAAATCCACTCTGGATGATCTTGTAAAGATCCTGGAGATATACCCGGAACTTGAGATCCAGGCCATTGGCCATACCGACCATAAAGGTTCCGATAATTATAATTTGATGTTATCCAAGAAGCGTTCTGCGGCAGTCTTGAGATTTATCAGCCAGAGGGGTGTTAACGCTAAGCGCATCCAACCCATCGGGAAGGGAGAACATCAACCTGTAGCACGGAATACCATGCCCGATGGCTCAGATAGTCCTGAGGGCCGGCAATTAAACCGGAGAGTTGAGATCTTTGTTGTGAAACCCAAGCTGCCAAACATCACGATTGAGGAGGTCCAGGTACCTCTGCAGCTTAAAAATTAAACCCCTGTATTATTTCATTTCTTTTTTTCTGTCCGGCAACTATTTGTTACTGTTTGAAGTCTATGCCCTGTAGCCCCGAAAATTTTTTATCTTTATAAAACATTAAACATTATTTCATAGATGAAAGGAACACCAGGTTATCTTATACTATCGGCTTTCCTGCTCCTTTTTTACCAGTCTGTTGTAGCTCAGGTAATTTCTGATCCGGAGGAGCTATTCTCGGAAGGAGAATTCTTTTATTTATCCGAGGAATACGAAGAGGCACTATATTTCTATCTGCAACTTGTTAATAGTGATCCAGGCCATGCTAATTTTAATTTCAAGGTGGGTGATACATACCTGAATATTCCTGGAAGGGAATACATGGCTATCCCATATCTGGAAAAGGCAATTACAAATACAAGTATTAAATACAAGAGACGATCATTTAAGGAAAAACGAGCTCCTCATTACTCTTATTTCAGTCTTGGAAACGCCTATCGAATCAATAATGAAACTGAAAAGGCCCTGGAAATCTACCAGGTTTTCACCAGTTCTGATGATTTTGAAGGAAATTATAACATCAGCATGGTTGAAGATGAGATAAAATCATGTGAACGAGCAACAATAATTCGTGATGTACCCCTTGATGTAAAGCTGACCAGACTTGAAAGTCCGGTCAATATTAATTCTGACAATACCAATGCTGTTCTATCGGGCGATGGGAACACTATGATATTCATCAGTGAACTTGCATTTTATGATGCCATTCATCTCTCCCGCAAGATTGATGGTAGATGGACCGAACCTGAGGTATTAAATCCCCAGGTGGGATCTGATGGCGATATGTACCCTACCTCACTCTCCTATGATGGCAAAGAACTCTATCTTGTCAAAAGGGATGAGGGTAATAATGATATTTATGTGAGTACTCTTGGCACTGATTTCTGGTCTAAAGCCATTCCTTTGGGTGCAACTATTAACACAGGTACCAATGAGACCCATGCCAGTATTACTGCAGACGGTGAGACATTATACTTCACCTCTGCCCGAAGGGGAGGTTTTGGTGGACTCGACATATACCGTTCCAGGAGATTATCATCCAGTGAATGGGGTGAAGCAGAAAATCTGGGTGCAATAATTAATACTGATGCGAATGAAGAAACCCCCTTTCTCTCCGATGATGGAAAGTGGCTGTACTTTAGTTCTGAAGGACATTTCAACATGGGTGGATACGATGTGTTTTTCTCCTTTATCCTGGAGACAGGCGAATGGAAAGACCCAATAAATATAGGGTTCCCCATTAATACAACCGGTGATGACCTTTTCTATTATCCTATAGGAGATGGCAGCCAGGGATTTATTTCAAGGATTGAAAGGAAGAACGCACATGCTTATAATATCTACCATGTCAGCATTGGTGAAAGAAAAATTGAATTTTCCGAATCATCCGGTGCACCTGAATTCCCGGATGATTTCAGCCTCTTTCTAATACATCCTGCCAGCGGTGATACTATTACTATTCAGTATCTAAAAGACAAGGATCTTTTCCAAGCCCTTGATCCATCTTATAAAGTTATCAGGGAAGATAAATAATGAACCTTTAGGATTAATGATCCCCCTTACCGGAAAAAATATCAAACTGAGGGCAATGGAGCCTTCTGACCTGGATGTCTTATATCAATGGGAGAATGATCCGGCTAACTGGATTGTCAGCAATACTATCACACCTTTCTCAAAGCATGTTCTGCAAAAATACATTGAGAATGCCCATCATGATATTTTCGAGGCCAGGCAACTTCGCTTAATGATAGATAACATTCAAGTACTTCCGGAAAATCCGGAAACTATTGGAGCCATTGATCTTTTTGATTTCGACCCCCTGCATCGCAGGGCTGGTATCGGGATTCTTATCGCCCGGAGGGAAGACCGCATGAAGGGTTTTGCTTCAGAGGCACTTTCAATCCTGGTAGAATATGCATTCCGCTCCTTACATCTTCACCAACTTTATTGCAATGTATCAGAAGATAATGAAGCCAGCCTGAAGCTATTTAAAAAATCAGGGTTTATTGAAATTGGGGAAAAGCTGGACTGGGTACGGAAAGATGGTGGCTGGATAAACGTCAATCTACTGCAAAAAATAAATCCTCAGGATGGCGGCTGAACTTCCCCCCACTCCGGAAGTCTGTCTGTAAACTCATATTCACCCAGGTCCTCATTCAAACGGCAACAATAATGCTTAATTCCGTTTGTGACCACCAACCAGGGCACCTTATAACTCAGATTGTATAATCCGATCTGCACAAATACCTCCCTGGTTATCGGAACGGATGGAGATTTACATTCAACTAAAAACACCGGACCTCCCTGTCTGTTGTGGACAAGAATATCAGTTCTTTTCTTCATCCGGTTAAAGCTGAATTCCTTCTCAACTGCAATTAGAGAGGCCGGAAAACCCTTATCCTGCACAAGGTATTGGAGGAAATGCTGCCTGACCCATTCCTCAGGGGTTAAAACAACATACTTTTTCCGGAAAGCATCAAAAATATGAGATCTGCCCTGTTCAGATTTTATAGTGAAGGAATAAGTTGGTAAATTTAGAGTTTGCATGACTTTACCCTGATCCAGACAAAAATAGTAAGATCTAAATAAAACAAGGAGAATGAAGACAAAAAAGGATATTGTGCTGGACTGGCTTGTCAGATATACAGGACAACAGCTTGAGGATTTTGGAGAATACATCCTGCTTACCAATTTTGAATATTATCTTGATCGATTCTGCAGTATCCATAAAACAATTATTGTCGACACTTCAAAACCCATGCCCTGCGCAACATCCGAAGGTATTACCATGATTAATTTCGGGATGGGAAGCGCCAATGCCGCCACCATTATGGACCTGCTTAGTGCTATTCACCCCAAGGCTGTTTTATTTCTGGGAAAATGCGGTGGACTGAAAAAGAAGAATAAGTTGGGAGACCTTATATTACCAATTGCTGCCATCCGGAATGAAGGCACCTCTGATAGTTACCTCCCTTCCGAGGTGCCAGCCCTGCCAGCTTTCAGCCTTCAAAGGGCAGTATCTTCCAATATCCGTGATCATGGTAAGGATTATTGGACTGGAACCGTATTTACGACTAACCGGAGAGTCTGGGAACATGATAATGTATTTAAGAAGTACCTTAAGAAAACAAGAAGTACAGCCATTGATATGGAGACAGCAACCATATTCACCGTAGGTTTTGCAAACCAGATCCCTACCGGTGCACTGCTACTGGTCTCTGACCAGCCTATGATATCCTCTGGAATAAAGACTCAGGAAAGTGATAACAAGGTTACCGGTAAATTTGTTGACGAGCACCTTCTGATTGGAATTGACGCTCTTAAGGAACTGAAGGAAGAAGGGCATTCCGTAAAGCATCTGCGTTTTTAACACCCGACATATGACATACCAGGATATCCTTCAAGATCTTAAAAACAAGAAATACAGTCCGGTTTATTTCCTTATGGGAGAGGAACCCTATTTTATTGATTTAGTGACTAACTATATCGAACAAAATGCACTTACCGAGGAGGAAAAGACCTTTAACCAGATCGTACTATATGGAAAGGATACTGATGTCCCAGGAATCATTGAGTCTTCCAGACGGTTCCCGATGATGTCAAGCCAACAGGTTGTAATTGTCAGGGAAGCACAGGGATTAGCAAAAATTGAGGATCTTATTTATTATGTTGACAATCCCCTGGCATCAACAATACTGGTAATAAACTATAAATACAAAAAGCTAGACAAGAGAAAGAAGCTGTTTAAAGCACTTGGGAAAAAAGGAGTGATCCTTGATTCCAGGCGCCTGTATGATGACAAAATCCCGGCCTGGATTAATTCATACCTGGGAACTCACAAAAAAAAGATCGAACCCAAAGCTGCCATGATTCTTACGGAATTCCTTGGAAACGACCTTGGAAAGATCGCAAATGAACTTGATAAATTAGTATTGATACTCGATCAAGCGGATGTTCTGATTAGTCCAAAACATATCGAAGAAAATATCGGAATAAGTAAGGATTACAATAACTTTGAATTAAATAATGCTCTGGCACAGAGAAATGTACTTAAAGCAAATCGCATTGTAAAGTATTTTGAAAGTAATCCGAGATCCAATCCCATTACCCTCAGTATTACTTCAATGTATTTTTTCTTCAGCAAGCTGTTAAATTATCACTTTCTTAAAGACCGCTCCAGAAGAAACGTAGCCTCAGTATTAAAAATAGATCCATATTTTGTCCAGGATTATGAACGTGCTTCGAAGAATTATAATCCTTCCAGAACAGTCAGGGCGATATCCCTGCTCCGGGAATTCGACCTCAAATCAAAAGGCTTTGGTAACGTGTCAGCTTCTCATGGTGACCTGCTTAAAGAGCTTGTTTATAAAATAATACACTGAAATGACCTTATTCATCATTGTAATTACCGTCATAATCACCGTGATTGCCTTTAATTCTGAGGAGGTCATGTCAAAACTCATGCTGAACCCCTACCAGGTTGTCCAGAAAAAGGAATGGTTTCGCCTTATTACTCATGGATTCCTGCATGCGGACTGGCCCCACCTGATCATCAATATGATAGTATTATACTCATTTGGGAGTAATGTCTGGAAATGGTTTCAACAACTAAGTATGTCAGGGTATATTGACAGTCCGGCTCTTGCCTATAGCCTTTTATATTTTGGTGGTATAATAATTTCTTCCCTGGTCACAGTTATCAGGCACCGGAAGAATCGTTGGTATAATTCTGTTGGAGCTTCAGGAGCAGTTTCGGCAGTCGTTTTTACAAGTATATTTTTCTCCCCCCTTGACAGGGTATACTTCTTTGCCATTATTCCTATTCCTGGAATTGTATTCGCCATTCTCTACTTGGTATATAGCAGTTATATGAGTAAAAGGAACAAGGATAATATTAACCATGATGCACACTTTCTTGGTGCTGTATATGGTTTTGTATTTCCAATTCTTATTGATCTGGACCTTTTCTCCTACTTTATTAGGGAATTATCGATTTTTTAGGAAATGGATTTAATTCAGGCTGGGGTTTTCCGGAAAGTTAACCCAGGTTTTATACTTATCGCCTGATTTTTCAAGAATATCTTTCCAGAGATTGTCACCCGGACTGCGCATAATTTGCTCTGTATGCATTTCTGATACCAACCATGCATTTTCTGAGAGCTCATTCTCAAGCTGCTTGGCAGACCATCCTGCATACCCCAGAAAAAAACGAATTTCCGCCTCGCCTATTTTGTTTGCCCTGATCATTTCCTTAAGCACCTCAAAATCTCCTCCCCAATAAAGGTTGTCAAGAACTTTTACAGAATTCGGTATGATCTCTCCAATGGTATGGATATAATGAATTGTATTGGTGTTAACCGGTCCTCCAATAGAAACCTCTGTATCAATTTCTGGAAAATCGGATAATACATCATTGACAGACAGATCAACCGGTTTATTTAGCACAAAACCAACAGATCCTTCGTCCGTATGCTCCGTCAACAGTACAACAGAACGCCTGAAATAAGTATCATTCAGAAAGGGCTCGGAAATCAGGACCCTTCCCTGTCTGGCGACTTTATTATTGTCTATACTGAAAAAATCAATATTCAGTTCCATATTCCTTACATCAACATTTGCAATATATCCAAATTCAAAACAAAAATTATGCCCTTAGGGGGAGTTTTTGACTATTTAAATAAAATTTATAATGAACTTCAATCTACATTACATTAAATACAAGTCCCATTTTGCTATATTGCATTTGAATTTCACCCCACCGGATGGAGGTAACCAACAAGAGACCAACATTACTACAGGCATTCATTCCTATCATATGTCTGATCATTCTGCTTACCCTGAATGTTCTATACTTTGGAGAAGATACTCTTTCTGGATCTAATCAGATTGCCCTGCTGTTTGCTGCAACAGTTGCTGGAGTAATTGCCATACGTCTCAAATTTAATTATTCATTCATCCTGGAACAGATAGTTAAAAGCATTGGATCTGCAATGCCGGCAATACTCATACTGCTTATGATCGGATCACTCGCAGGCACATGGTTAATAAGCGGAGTTGTACCGGTTCTGATCTACTATGGATTAAAAATTATTCATCCAAGCATTTTCCTTTTTGCAGCCGTTATTGCCAGCAGTGTTGTGTCTTTGGCCACTGGATCCGCATGGTCAACCATTGCTACAATTGGCGTTGCCCTGCTTGGAATTGGACAAGCCCTGGGATTTCCGGTGGGACTTGTAGCAGGTGCGATAATATCTGGTGCCTACTTTGGAGATAAGATGTCTCCTTTATCTGATACTACTAACCTGGCTCCGGCCATGGCAGGGACAGACCTGTTCACTCATATCAGGTATATGATGATCACGACAATACCTTCCATGACCCTGACACTTATTATTTTCCTTGTCATCGGTTTTGCGAATAATTTTGAGAGTAGCAGCAATGATGTGGAGGCTGTACTTGTCCAGATTGAACAAAATTTTTATGTAACCCCCCTCCTGTTGATTGTACCTGTCCTTTTAATCCTTGTTATTGTAAAAAAAATGCCCCCACTGCCTGCCATTTTATTCGGATCGCTTCTGGGAGCTGCCTTTGCCGTAATCTTCCAGCCCGAATTGATCAGTCAGATCGGGGGGGAATATGCATATTTTAAGCGGACCTATATGGTGGTCATGCAGTCCATGTTTGGCGGAATTTCAATAGTAACAGATAATGCTATTGTTAATGAACTCTTTTCTACCAATGGGATGGCTGGAATGCTTGATACCATATGGCTGATCCTGGCTGCTATGGTCTTTGGAGGGGTGATGGATTCAGCCGGACTCCTCAAACGTATCTCGGAAGCCATAATTTATTGGGCCAGATCTACCGGATCGCTCGTAGCATCAACAGTTGTAACCAGCATCTTCTTTAACATTACAGCCTCTGATCAGTATATCGCCATTGTGGTACCCGGAAGGATGTTTGCCAAGACATACCGCGAAAGAGGACTAAAACCAGAGGTCCTGAGCCGGACACTCGAAGATGGTGGTACGGTAACCTCTGTACTGGTTCCCTGGAATACCTGCGGAGCGACACAATCAAGAGTGCTCGGAATCTCAACTTTTACCTACCTGCCCTATTGTTTCTTCAATATTATCAGTCCACTTATGACCATTCTCATCGCCGTCCTAAACTACAAAATCAGGAGAATTGATAAGACTGAGGATGAAATAAAGGAATAAATTCTTTATCAATGGATGCTGGGGTACTTCCCAGGCCTTGATTCATGCATCATATCATAGAGTACTTCGAAAACATTTTC
>JAUUZM010000194.1 GCA_030589965.1 Bacteroides sp. | reverse complement strand
GATTCCACAATCTCTCCCCTGTACATTACCAGGGCTCTCTCACATATTGCTCCGATCACGCCCAGGTCATGAGAAATAAACAGCATGCTCATTTTTCTGTTTTGCTGGATTTCCCGTAGCAGTTCAAGGATCTTTTTCTGGACTGTAACATCAAGGGCGGTAGTAGGTTCATCTGCAATAAGAATATCCGGATTCCCCGCCAATGCCATGGCGATCATAATCCTTTGTCTTTGTCCCCCGCTCAACTCATGAGGATATTTTCTGTAGAAGTCCGGCTCCCCCGGAAGATGAACTTCACGGAGAAGTGAAATGATGTTATTCCTGACATCATCTTTTTTCAGGCCGGGGTTTAACCGGACTGCTTCTGCAATCTGCTCTCCGCATCGCATGGATGGGTTCAGACTTGTCATTGGTTCCTGGAAGATCATGGATATGATCCTGCCCCTGTATGCCTGCATCTGTTTCTCGTCCAGACCGGAAAGATGAGTTGATTCCCCGGAAGGGGCCTCAATATGAATTGAGCCTCCGCTGATTTTCATACCCACAGGAAGTAACTGAAGGATGGATAATGCTGTAATGGTTTTTCCTGAACCTGATTCCCCGACTATGCCAAGAGATTCTCCCGGGGAGAGGATGAAAGAGCTGTTTTTAACAAGTGTTCTTTCCTTTTGACCTTCTTTAAGACTTATGCAGAGATTTTTTATAGTAAGCACATCTCAGGTGTTTGGATATATAATTTATCAAATGCAGGTCTATTTGAGCTTTTGAATGGTGACTTTATTTTCTTCGAGCCTTGCCTTCCAGTTATAATTCAGGACCCGTTGAGCGTAACGGAAGTACAAACGGGACCTGATAGATGCGACCTGGGTTTCATGATCATCTTTGAATTCTCCGGTAAATTCATAGGTTTCGGCATGTACATGATTGCTGTGATAGATGTTGGCAATTTCAATAACGGTGGCAATGATACGGTACACCTCTCCCCGGTTGGTTTCTGAATACTCATCCTCAAATTCATCGCTCAAGACGCTGAAATTAAGAATATTACCCAGATAATTGTCCCGCTTTTTACCAAACCTTACCTGGTACATTAACCCGCTCCCGGTAGTGAAATAATATGTATCCCCACTCCTGATTTCGGGAACTTCTATTTCATACATTTCAGAGGTAGATCTATAATCTTCCCTGATCAGGGAATTGGATTTTGATTTTATCATGGGGTAGGATAAGCGATATGAAATTTAGTAAAATTATCCGAACAAATGTGTAAACACTTCTTCCACCTTACTTACAAACTTGATACCGATCTTATACTTGGCAGGATCCAATCCTTTTTTGTTGTATTTGGAAATATAGATTTTTTTGAATCCAAGTTTTTCAGCCTCTGTGATTCTTTGTTCGATCCGGCTAACTGGTCTTACTTCACCGGAGAGTCCAACCTCTGCGGCAAAACAACAGCTCTTATCTACCGGGATTTCCACACTCGATGAAAGAACTGCAACAGTCACGGCGAGGTCAATAGCAGGATCATCGACTTTTATTCCTCCGGCAATATTCAGGAAAACATCTTTAGCTCCCAACCTGAAACCGGCCCGTTTTTCAAGAACAGCAAGCAGCATATTAAGGCGACGGGTATCAAATCCTGTGCATGAGCGCTGTGGGGTTCCGTATACAGCAGAACTAACCAATGACTGAACCTCAATCAAGAAAGGCCGGTTCCCATTGAGGGTGGCCGCGATAGATATCCCGCTCATATTCTCATCCCCGTGTGAGAGGAGGATTTCAGAAGGATTGCTGATCTCTCTCAGACCGGTTCCGGTCATCTCAAATATTCCAAGTTCGGATGTGGTACCAAACCTGTTTTTCGAAGCTCTGAGGATGCGGTAAGAGTAATGGCGATCCCCCTCAAATTGCAGCACCACATCGACTATATGTTCCAGTACCTTCGGACCGGCAAGATGACCTTCCTTGTTTATATGTCCAATAAGTATTACAGGTATGCCCCTGTCCTTGGTGTATTGCAGTATGCGGGTGGTACAATCCCGGATTTGTGAAATGGTTCCTGGAGATGATTCCAGGTGCTCGGAATACAGGGTTTGTATGGAATCAATGATGATCAGTCCGGGCGGCACCTGTTCCATCTTTGCCAGAATAATCTCCAGGCAGGTATCATTCAGGATCATGCACTGATCATGCACCTTACCAATCCGGTCAGCCCGGATACGTATTTGTTCAGCACTTTCTTCCCCCGAGAGATAAAGTATTTTGAGGTTTTTAAGTTGCAGAGCAATTTGCAGGGCGAGGGTTGATTTACCTACTCCCGGCTCACCCCCGATGAGTACCATCGAACCAGGTACAAGTCCACCGCCCAAAAGCCGGTCAAACTCACCCATCCCTGTTTTTATGCGCTCTTTTGAAACAGATTGAACTTCAGTAATGGGCTGAAGGTTTGAGGTAAGCCTCTTCGGTGAACCAGCCGGACTTTTCGACTTTGGTACGATCTCTTCAGCATATGTGTTCCATTCCCCGCAAGATGGGCAACGGCCTATCCATTTGGCGGATTTAGCGCCGCATTGCTGGCAGATATACTCTGATTTTGATTTAGTCTTTTGCAGATCCCAGGATTTTATTGTAGATGTCACTCGTGGAAAATCCTTCCACAAAGGATAATATTTTTACTTCTCCTTCAATTTCCATCATCATTTCATACTCCGGCAATTCTTCAATGTTTTTGTAATCACCGCCCTTTACCCAAATATCCGGTTGCAGATCCTTTATCAACCCGACAGGTGTATCATCACCAAATATTACCACGAAATCGACAAACTCAAAAGCGGCCAGAGTTAGTCCCCTGGATTCCTCATCAACTGCTGGCCGGAATTCTCCTTTTAATTTTTTGACAGACAGGTCAGAATTAAGTCCGATTACAAAGATATCACCCAGGTCGGATGCTTCAGAAAGATACTCAATATGTCCGCGGTGAAGGATATCAAAACATCCGTTGGTAAAAACTACCTTTTTACCGGTTTGTCTTTCTTTGAGCAGAATTTTGCCAAGGCTTTTGGGGTCAAGAATTTTGGATTTGATTTTATCTACGGATTTCATTCCAGGTCTTATTTTATAAGCTTCTGCTCCGGTTGGTTGTTTCCGGATCTTTTAATAGCTTCAGCTTCCTCCCTTTTGGAGCGGCGTTGGACTGCAAAAAGGATCATAAAGGAGATTGATCCCAGAACAATCAGCATGATCATCTGGGCACCATGGGTAATGGTGGCATAGGTCAGTCCGGCTTCCCTGGGTATATTATAGAGGGTAAGTCCGAGGGCAGTGATCAGGTGATATGCACCAATGCCGCCCTGAGCCGGAAGGATGAAGCCGAAGGACCCTACGATAAGTATAAAAAGTCCATCAATCGGTTTCAGCACAGCTGTCTCAGGAAGGGCAAAAACCGCTCCGTAAGTCATTCCCCAGTAACAGAACCAGATTAAAAATGAATGCAAAATAAATGCCCAGCGCCGTTTTAGTTTATAGATGGATTTAAGTCCGTCAAAAATTCCCTTGATAATAGCTTTGACTTTCTGGATGAAACTGTTTTGCGAAAGCTTTTTTCTGAAAATATAATATACTAATGCCATGATGACAGGGATGCCGATAAGCGCAACCAATAGTATCCATGCACCTCCAATGGACTCATTAAGTTTATCGATGAGTGGACCAAAAATGTTTTCCCACAACCATTTTCCGAAAAATTCAAACCGGAAGACTACCAGGAGAACCAGGAGGATCATTACCATCATCAGGTCAATAACCCTTTCCACGATTACCGTTCCGAATAGTTTATCCACCGGAATCTTCTCCGCCCTGGACAAGGAAACACAACGGGTAAGTTCTCCCAGCCGGGGGAAAGCAAAATTCGCCAGGTACCCGGTATTAAGGGCATAAAAACTATTCAGGAATGAGGGATAGTAGTTAAGGGGTTCAATCAGAATATTCCATCGGTATGCCCTGGTGAGCAGGGAGAGAAAACCAAACATCACGTAAATTCCTATAAACCAGTAGTTTGCGCTGGCGAAACTATTCCATAATTCATTAATGTCAATTCCCCTGAAAGCAAAATATAATAGAATTCCTGCGATAGACAGGAATAAGACAAATCGCAGTGCTTTGAAAATTTTCTTTTTCAATGAAAAGGATTAAACAGGTTTGTTGGTGGCTGTGTCCGGAAAGATAATGCATGGCTCAAATGATTTGGCTTCTTCAAAATCCATGGAGGCATAGGAAATGACTATAATAATATCTCCGATGGCAACTTTTCGGGCAGCGGGACCATTCAGGCATATTCCGCCTGATCCTCTCTCGCCTGTAATCACATATGTTTCAAGCCGTTCCCCATTGTTTATATTAACAATCTGCACCTTTTCCCCGGCGATAATATTAGATGCATTCATCAGGTCTTCATCAATGGTAATGCTTCCCACGTAATGGAGGTTTGCCTCCGTTACGGTGCACATATGGATCTTGGATTTAACTACCTCAATATTCATAACACTGCAAAGTTAAAAAGAATAATCCATATTATCTATTAGCCTGACATTACCAATTGCTACAGCGATGCAGCCCCGTATCCTGGTATTGTGATTCCAGTCTGAAACGGGAGTCAGGTCAGATTCGTCCACAATCTCAAAATACTCCGTCTGAATCTTAGGGTCTTCATGAAGAAAGTTCATTGTATCCTGCCTTAATGATTCAACGGGAATCTTATTGATTTGTTTTTTTGCCCGCATTAGGGCCTCTGAGACCCTGGCAGCAGATTGTCTTTCTTTTGGAGTCAGGAGTTTATTCCTTGAACTCATAGCCAATCCATCGGGTTCCCTGATTATCGGACATCCCATAATTCGAACCGGAGAATTCATAATTGAGGCCATTTTACGGATAATAGCAAGCTGCTGAAAGTCCTTTTCGCCAAAATATGCCATATCCGGTTGAATGATTTCGAACAATCTGCTGACCACCTGAGCCACTCCGTTGAAGTGACCAGGACGGTGTTCCCCCTCCATCCATTTATCGAGTCCCTCAAAATCAAATATCCTTGTGTCTGGTTCAGGATATACTTCCTCCGGAGAAGGAGCAAAAACCAGATCCACCGAGCAGCTACTGAGGATATTCAGGTCTTCTTCTAAATTTTTTGGATAGGATTTAAAGTCCTGGTTATCATTAAATTGAGTTGGATTGACAAAGATGCTTACGGCGGTAACTCCATTCTTTTCAGAGGATTGTCGGATTAGTGAAAGATGCCCGTCATGAAGAGCTCCCATAGTGGGAACAAACCCCAGGCTCCCCCCCTCCGTTTTAAGTTTTTTAATCAGAGAATTAAGCTCTGAAATGGTCCTGATAATTTCCAATATTAAATATTTGCTGCAAATATATACAATCCATCAGAGACCTACTTCAGTTAATAACCTGTTTATAAGTGCCAGATATGAAGAATTTTTAGTAATTTTGCAGGGCATTTTTCATAACAGCTATGAAGCAAGCTAAAGTATTATTTATCTCCCAGGAAATCACTCCCTACCTCCCCGAATCAGAAATGTCGAAGATTGGTAGATATCTTCCTCAGGGGATACAGGAAAAGGGTCGTGAGATCCGTACATTTATGCCCAGGTATGGTTCCATCAACGAAAGAAGGAATCAATTACATGAGGTAATCAGATTATCAGGAATGAACCTGATTATTGATGATACGGACCATCCCTTAATTATCAAAGTAGCTTCAATTCAGTCTGCCAGGATGCAGGTCTATTTCATTGACAACGAGGATTACTTCCATCGCAAGCATGTATTGAAGGATGATAAGGGTAAGTATTTTGAGGACAATGATGAACGTGCTATTTTTTTTGCAAGGGGTGTGCTGGAAACCGTTAGGAAACTACGATGGTCACCCGATATTGTTCATTGTCACGGTTGGATAACCTCATTGATCCCTATCTATCTGAAGAAGACTTTTATGGACGATCCGCTTTATAATAATTCCAAGATCATCTATTCGGTCTATGATGATGAGTTCGATACTCCACTGCGCAAGAATTTCAGACAGAAGCTGCAGATGGACGGAATGCAGGAAGAAGATTTGAAGATTCTTGATCAACCCAGCTTTGAAAACCTAACCCAGCTGGCTTTGGAAATGTCGGATGCAGTGATCATTGGAAGTGCTGAGATTAATAAATCTGTTCAGAAATATATCAATTCCATTAAGAAGCCCGTTCTTGATTACCAAGCTGAGGAGGAATACATAGATGCCTACTCGGATTTCTATGATGAAATATTAATGAACAAGGTTGATGAGGACTAAGAGAAGGCTTCCCT
>JAUUZM010000254.1 GCA_030589965.1 Bacteroides sp. | reverse complement strand
CTTCATTGCCGGGTTTTAATAGTGGTTCAGCTATTAAAATTAAGCAAAAGACGGGAAAACAGTCAGATATGGGAATTTATTTTTTAAGTCCGAAATCCTTTTCGAGGAAGAACATAACATCTTCCTTGTCAGGTTTTCCGTAGAATTCGAACAGGTAGCCGGAGAGTTCATTGACTTTACGACTATAATCCATGCTGCTGAATTCTCCAAGGATTATTCCGGCTTCTGATTTCAGTAATTCCATCTCTGGGAATATCAGGTCAAATTCGCTTATATACTGCGGACCATCGGCTGAGTAATAATAGAGTTTGGCGTCTGGTTTGTCTAATTTTTCGATGGACTGATCATCCACTTTCAGAATTTCCTCACGGGAGAAAACCAGCTTGCTTTCCTTGGAAAGTAGTTTCTTGTTGATTTGCTCGCCATTGTACTGGTACTGAAGAAAGAAGAACCTGTTTTCATCCATGGGGAACTGGTAGGGATTTATATGCCAGCTGGCTTTGTAAATTATGGCCACTGCTTCGGAGAACTGGTTCTGAACATCGTTCCTGGAGTTCAACGCTCCTCCCCGAGTACTGATATTGCTCCTGGCCGGGAGGAAGTTGGACCTGGCGCCTGTGAGTTTGCCGGAGGATTCAGGAGTTAGTATAAATCTTCCTTTGCCGGGATTAATAACTGCAGCCCTGGCGCTGGGTGAACCAAAAGTAAGATTTTCAGTTTCTGCAAATTCATCGCCCAGGGCCATTTTACTACCGGTACGAACGTATTGAATGCTTCCGTTGACCTTAATTACCTTGTAGCTGCTGGGCTGTGCCTGGATGCTAAGGGCAAGGATGAAAATTATTGGAAGAATTATTACTTTTTTCATTGCATGTGGTTTTCTGGTAATCCCTTGTAAAAATAATAAAAATGCAAAAACCATTCCAGTATTTTGATGGCTATTCGATGTGACCAGTAGGGAAGGGATGCGGGCCTCCTGATTTCCCCAGGTTCCCAGTGGCCCGAGGATGCGTCTCCATGTTTATAAATGCTGGGTCCTTTTTCAAAATCAAGAAATATGGCTGCACCGTCTCCGGCTCATTCTGGTAAAGACCCGGTGGTGAATCTGCCTTGTAATTAAATGATTCATTTCTTCTTCAGCGATGCATGGAAAAAATCCTCCAATTCACCAAGTTTGAGGAAGGGATATTGTTCTCCAAGGCGGAGGATATCTTCCAGTTGTTTTTTACAAAACTCCCTGTGTTTTTCAGATTCCGGGTCAAATGGCCTGTGATTCCGGGCATTTACAAGTTTCTCCACAGATTTCATGATCTTGATTGTTTTCTCATCCAGCCATGCGGCGGAAAACTTTTCCCAGATGTATGAAATCATCTGCTTGTTTGGATGAACCAGGTCATCATCGTAGTACCTGTAATCTCTCAGGTCATCCATGGCAATTTCCCAGGCCGGGAAGTATTCGCAATAACTAAACATCTCCGTAAGTTTGTGAGCTGCAAGTATCAGGGAAGATTTGCTGACTGAATTGAGACTAGCTCCATCTTTCCAGTGACGAACGGGACTAACGGTAAGGATGATTTTTAGTTCAGGTGCGGACATTCTAAGGGCGGCAAAAAGCTTGGTATAGGTGTCCGTGATCTGGCTGACGGACAATAGATGCCGGCTGAAATTATTGGCAGGTAGTTTATGGCAGTTGGATACTACGTTTGCCGTCTTTTTATAGACATAGACCCAGGCGGTACCCCATGTCAGCAGAAGGTAATCTGTTTTTTTGAGATTGCTGCCTGATAGATTTATTCTTCGGTTTATATTTTCCAGGCAGGTATCCTGATCAGAATCTGAGAAATCGCTGTGATGGTCAAATGAAAACCACCTGCCACTGTCTGATTGCAGGTTATCTGTGGAGTATTCTTTTTGGTTTATCAGGGTCCATAAATTCCTTGCAACAGAGGAAGGATTATAATTGACACCAAAAGGATTCACATCAATGGAGAATTGCATATTCTTCATGACATCACCTATATTTTCGGTGAAACAGGAACCCATAAACAACAGGTTTGAGCGATAACTGATTTGTTGTTCAGGGGCCGGGATTTCTACCTCTGTGCGGAATTTCATAGTTCCTGAGCCTTCAGCCAATTTAAAATTAAATCGAATACCTCTTTATGTTCCAGCGTATTATGCAGCTCATGCCTGAATCCTTCCCATATTTTGAGCTGGGTCCTCTCTGCGGTGTTTGCAACAAATTCCTCGCTGGCCTTATGAGAGGTTATCTCATCCCCGCTACCATGCATTAACAGGAAGGGTTTATTAATCTGGTAGACATGTCTGAGTGCGTATTCTCCCATTTTCATAATTTCATAAGCGTACCTTACTGATATCTTTCTGTGACAGACGGGGTCAGTACGAACACTTTCCCAGTGTTCAGGATCGTTGGATAGCTTTTCAGCACCCAGGCCTTTAGCTTTTATTGTCAGTCCGGGTGCAATGGAATTGAACACTTTAGAAAAAACTTTTTCTACCCCACTGACCGGAATAACCAATCTTAACCAGGGTGATGTGGCAATCAGGGCTGAGATGGGGGGATCTTTGGATATGGCATAATTGATGACGAGATTACCTCCCATGCTGTGTCCATACAGGATCCTGGGAATCCCAGGGAACATTTCTTCAGATTTAGTAAGCATCAGGTCAATCTGGTCCATAAGAATCTGGTAACTTTTGGTATGTCCGATCTTGCCCTCAGTTTTACCATGCCCGGGCAGATCTGTTGTGATTATTGCATACCCGGCTTCGGCAAAGAGGTTTCCCCAGCGTTCATATCTGCCTGAATGCTCACCCATTCCATGGACCAGGTTAATGATTGCTTTTGGTTCATTATCGGGAAGCCAGGATTGGGCAAATACTTTTTTCCCGTCCAGGGTCCATTCATATTCCTTGTGCGTCATACTCTTTCTGTAAGTTTTTTAAATTTACGAATTGCAAGACATTATACAAATAAGTACTGAGATGTAACAAATGAAAGCAATTGTATGCACAAAATATGGTCCTCCGGAAGTCCTGCAACTTCAAGAAGTGAAAAAACCTAGTCCCAGGGTGAATGAAGTTCTCATAAGAATTTATGCAACGACAGCACATGTAGGAGACACAAAACTAAGGAGTCTCAAGCCCGGTTTAGGTACGGTCAAAGATTTCTTTTTCAAGCCTATGATGCGTTTAATGTTGGGATTTAAAGGACCCAGGAATAAAATATTGGGTATGGATCTGGCAGGAGAGATTGTTGAAGTTGGGAAAGATGTAACGCTGTTTAAGGAAGGCGACCAGGTGTTCGCATCAGCCTATAAGGGATTTAAGTTTGGTGCTTATGCAGAATATATTTGCCTCCCGGAAGATGGACTTTTAGCGCTTAAGCCAAACAATATGACCTATGAGGAAATTGCTCCCGTTTCAAACGGAGCATTAACAGCCTTGCTCGTTCTTCGAAAAGCAAATATACAAGAGGGACAGAAAGTTCTTATCTACGGGGCTTCCGGAAGCATGGGGACATACTCAGTACAGCTTGCCAAAAACTTAGGAGCAGAGGTCACAGGTGTATGTAGCACCAGTAATTTGGAAATGGTAAAATCTCTTGGAGCAGATAAAGTCATTGATTACACTCAGGAGAATTTCAATGATCGCAATGAGACCTATGATGTTATTTTTGACTCAGTTTCAAAGATTGCTGCCTCACAACGAAAAGTATCATTGAAAAAGAATGGGATTTTTCTCGATGGATTAAATTCAACAGGCGGATTAAAGATTGGGGCTGAAGATCTAAAATACCTTGGTCAACTCTGCGTGGACGGAAAGTTAAAAACGATCATTGATAAACGATTTCAATTGGAAGATATGGTCGAAGCTCATCGTTACGTCGACAGTGGTCACAAAAAAGGGAATGTCGTAATAACTGTATAAATCGGATACTTCGATAATGCACGGAAATGTATTGATCCCTGAAAATTAGCCACATCAATGGGTATGTACAGGGTGCCACTGCCGGAATTATGATACTTTTCTTTTGAGTGTACCCCGTTTAGATTGAAGTTTCATTGACGTATGAATGTAAGGATTATTATATTTTTGAAATATGAATAATATGAAAATATAAATCATTATATTTGCAATTTACAGCAAAAGTGAAAATATGAATTTGCAAGATTTCAATTCAGGACAGTATATTAAGCAATTAGAGTATAAATCATTCTCTCCTGAGAAAATCAATCATGAATGGATTATTTCAACTCCGGAAGTAAATAAATTGCTGGCTGAAGCAAATCGCCTGGTTGGAGAACTTAACGCTTTTTCCCAAATAATTCCTGATGTTGATTTCTTCATTTCCATGCATATTCTTAAAGAAGCAACAAGCTCGAGCAGAATAGAGGGGACAAAAACAAACATGGAAGAAGCTCTAATCAGGGAAGTGGATATAAGCCCTGAGAGAAGAGATGACTGGGCTGAAGTTCAAAATTATATACAAGCAATTAATATTTCAATAAAGGAATTGGAAAATTTTCCAATCTCAAACAGGTTAATCAGAAATATACACCGAATATTATTGTCGGGGGTAAGAGGAAAATGCAGAATTCCAGGAGAATTCAGGGCAAGTCAGAATTGGATTGGAGCAACTTTGAAGGATGCCGTTTTTATTCCTCCCCACCAGTCGGAAGTATTAGAATTAATGAGCGACTTAGAAAAATTCATTAATGATGATGATTTTGCTATCCCACATCTCATTAAGATAGCGATCATTCATTATCAATTTGAAACAATACATCCATTTTTAGATGGCAATGGACGTCTTGGAAGACTTCTTATTACACTTTACCTGGTCAGTAACGATGTTCTTGAGAAACCTTCATTGTATCTATCAGATTTTTTTGAGCGACATAGAAGCTTCTACTATGACAATTTAATGACAGTGAGACTGACGAGTAATATGATTCAATGGATAAAGTTTTTCTTGGTTGGGGTTATTGAAACATCAAAAGAATCAATACAAGTTTTTAAGGATATATTAAGCCTTAAAACCGATCTGGAAACAAATCGAATGCCGAAGCTTGGAAGTAGGATTAAAAAAGCTCAGCAATTACTAAAGCATTTATATCAAATACCAATTACAGATTCCAGGCAGGTAGCTGAAAT
>JAUUZM010000238.1 GCA_030589965.1 Bacteroides sp. | reverse complement strand
CCAGGAATCGGGTACCGGCCGAACCAGAACCTGAAATTTCAATTGGATGTCTCTTATCACCGAAGGAGGCCCTCATCAGACATTAAATTCCGCACCAACGATATTGTTGCCAGGTTCAGGGTTTATCAGCGATTTTAAATGCCAGGGAGATTCTGAAAATTCCCAGACTAATAAATGATATGGCCATCCAGATCATTAAAGTTAGTCCAACTATCTGAGGATGCCAGGTAATAATTATGGCAAGCAGCACTAATAGTATACCCAATCCAAGTATCCATTTCCATTTATTATTGTCCTCACTCCTCAGTTGCATTGATTCACGAATCAATAAGACTCCTCTCACAACTAGAAAAAAGCTTATTATCAATGTAAGGATGAGTAGAATGGCCTTTGGATTTGCAATAAGGAAGGCACCGAGGAGTAGGTTTACGACGCCAGCGAAAATGCTCGATCCCCATTCCGGGATAGCTTTTCTGAAGTAGATCGAAAGTCCCAATTCTAAAAGTCCGCTGAATAACACAATAATGCCCACAATCCTGGCCATGGTGTTAAAGCTATCCCCGGGCATCTTCAACATCCAGATTCCAAGGATGATTAATAATGCCCCGTTGAGCAAATACATCCACCAGGATATTCTGGCATTCTTTGAGTTTTGATTTGTCATCATGTAAATCTGTTTTTAAATATGATTAATGTCCAATGTATATATATTTCCTAACTTATCCTGCGTTAGAATAATAAGGAAATTAATAAACATTCATCGAAAGTGGACAAGTCGATTACAAAAATATTGTGGATCATCATTGTGTTTGCCATTGCCATGGGAATGCTGGAATCTGCCGTGGTGATCTATCTGCGGGATATACTTTATCCGGAAGGATTTGAATTTCCACTCAACCCCGTACGACCTGACCTGGTATGGACCGAGATCCTGAGGGAAGTGGCCACCCTGGTGATGCTACTGGGTGTAGGCTTACTGGCAGGCCGGACGGCAGCAGATAAATTTGCATGGTTCCTTTTTGCCTTCGCGGTATGGGATATCTTCTACTACATTTTTCTATGGTTGCTGGTCAGTTGGCCGGAATCATTGATGACCTGGGATGTATTGTTTCTGCTGCCGGTAACCTGGACCGGTCCGGTAATATCTCCCCTAATTGTTGCCGTGACCATGATGGGGTTTGCATTATTGATCGTTTACCCAGGTAACGGCAAGAGCGATCCGGCAATACCTGGTAGAAAAATCAGGATACCCCGTCTGAGCTGGATACTGCTGATAAGCGGCTCAGTGATTCTAATCACCGCTTTCACATGGGATTATTCGGGATTTGTGCTGGAGAAAATGAGTTTTAAAGATATCTGGACTCTCCCTCAAAGCCAGGTCCATTCAATGGTGCATGAATATGTTCCACGGAAATTTAACTGGGGACTTTTCAGCCTTGGGGAAATTGTGATCCTATCTGGAATATTCGTTTTCTGGAAATCCTCCCGCTGATCTTTTACTTATTTATCCCTGACAGTTTCAGAAAAAATGCATACTCCAGGGCAGTTTCCCTGTGATAGCGGAAACGTCCCGATTTTCCCCCATGTCCGGCGTCCATATTGGTATGCATGAGAAGGAGATTATCATCAGTCTTCATATCCCTCAGCTTGGCTACCCATTTGGCTGGTTCCCAGTACTGTACCTGGGAATCATGCAGTCCCGTTGTGACCAGTAAATTGGGATAATCCTTGGCTTCAACATTATCATAAGGGGAATAGCTGATCATATAATCATAGGAATCCTTGTTCTTGGGATTGCCCCATTCATCAAATTCTCCTGTAGTAAGCGGAATATCTTCATCCAGCATGGTTGTTACAACGTCGACAAAGGGTACTCCGGCCACTATTCCTTTATACAGTTCGGGCTGTAGGTTTATGATAGCACCCATCAGAAGTCCACCTGCACTCCCTCCCATGGCAAACAAGTTTTCTGCCGATGAATATTTCTCCCCAATTAAGTGCTCTGCGCAGGCATTAAAATCTGTGAATGTGTTGATTTTATTAAACATTTTTCCGTCCTCATACCAGGAGCGCCCATTGATCTGTCCTCCCCGGATATGAGCAATGGCATAGATGAATCCACGGTCCAGTAAACTTAACTTAGCTGATCCGAAATAGGGATCCATAGTATACCCATATGAACCATATCCATATAAAAGGCAGGGATTATTTCCATTCCTGTCCATCCCTTTGCGGTAGACAATAGACATGGGGATCATGGTTCCGTCTCCGGCTTTTGCGTATAATCGTCTGGACTCATAATTAGAAGATTCAAAATCACCAAGGACTTCCTGCTGTTTCATCAATTTCTTTTCCCTGGTTTTCAAATTATAATCGAAGGTGGAATTTGGAGTGGTAAGCGATGAGTATCCGTATCTCAATGTGAGGGTGTCAAATTCAGGGTTAACAGAGATGTTGGCAACATAAACTTCTTCTCCAAAATCGAGGTAATGTTCTTCACCCGTTTCCCATGATATTACCCTAAGATTAATTAATCCTTCTTTTCGTTCGGCAAGCACAAGAAAATCCCTGAACAACTCGATGTCAGAGAGGTATACATCTTTCCTGTGAGGAATAACTTCTTCCCAGTTTTCTTTCCCTGTTAAATCTACCGGCGTTTTCATCAGCCGGAAATTCTGAGCGTCCAAATTGCATATAACATAGAAATGATCATTGAAATGCCCAATAGAGTATTCAAGTCCCCTTTCCCTCTCCTGAAAAATCCTGAATTCACCTGCCGGTGTATCCGCATCAAGAAACCGGTATTCATCAGAGAGGGTACTTGATGATCCAATTACCAGATACTTATCCGATTTTGTTTTGTAAACAAAAGTGCTGAAAGTTTCATCCTCCTCGTGGTATACAAGCACATCATCATCGGTGGAACTTCCCAGATTATGTTTAAAAATCTTATCGCTTCTCAGGGTATTGTCATCCTTATGCGTATAAAAAATCCACCTGTTATCATTTGCCCAGGATCCGGATCCCACCGTCATGGGGATACTTTCCGGGTATAATTCCCCCGTTTCGAGGTTCTTGATATAAAGTGTATACTTTCGTCTGCCAACCGTATCAAGACCATAAACCATTAGCTTATTATCCGGACTGATCGATTTTCCGCCGATAGCGAAATAATCATGTCCCTCAGCCATCCTGTTTCCATCAAGCAGTATTTCCTCCGCCGCCTCCAGGCTTCCCTTCTTTCGGCAATGAATGGCATATTCCTTTCCTTTTTTAAAACGTATGTAATAATAATAACCATTATCCCGATAAGGCACACTCGAATCATCTTTCTTTATTCTCCCCACAATCTCATCGAATAAAATCCCCTGGAGTCCCTCAGTATCCTTTAGCATTCCTTCCTTATACTCGTTTTCTGCATTCAGGTAATCAATAACCTTGGGATTTCCCCTTTCCCTGAGCCAGTAATATGGATCAATACGGGTATGCCCGTGAATGCTAAGTTCTTTCTCTATTTTTTCTGCAATGGGTGCTTTCATACTTGAATTTATTTGAGATTGCTGACATGCGTTCAGTCCAAGGAAAAGTATGGTGATCACAATTCCGTTTCGGATGTTAAAAATAATGGTTTTCAAAGGTTAAGGGGTTTAGTTTATTCTAAAATTCTTCAGGTAAAACGATCCAGAGTATTATATAGGCGAGTGTACCGGGAAAACCTGCACTGAATATGGAAACAATAATATACAGGCCCCTTACCAGGGCTATGTCCCATCCAAGCCATTTGGCCAAACCGGCACATACGCCTGCGATGACCCTGTTATTGGATCTTGTAAGGCGGCTCTTTTTCATTGTATTATAAGATTATAATTTTCTTTTGTTTTATTAATAATTTAAGAATTAATCAGGCGGGTTCTTAGCCTGATGGTTTCATTTTTCAGCTTTTCAAAATCTCCGGGATTTAAAGTTTCTGATTCTCTATAAATTTCCTGTAAAGGTCTTAAATCCATCAGTACAGCTTCAATGTTTGGATCCATGGAACGAAGGCTTTCCCCAAATAATATCAAGTTGTCAAGTGCATATTTTTGATCTGAAATATGGGACAGGATATGTGCTGAGCTTTTGAAATCATCTGCTAGTTTCACTGCCAGATACAGACTTTCGACAAAAGCCCCTGCAGAAATCATAATGAAAGTATTAGGGCTATCGGTACGTTCACAGTAAAATAACAGACTAACAAATGCTTCATTGGATATGCTTCTAAGAGAGTCCGCCTCCTCCACATTGTCTTTTACCTTCTGAAACAGGTCCTCAGAAATTGCATCAGAAATTTCGATCTCCTCAGCCAGATGTCTCATCAAGTCCAGGTAATCAATGGTTTCTTCATGCCTTGCGAAAAGGGCTGCATAGGCCATATCAGTTGCATAAATTCCGAGGGCCAGGGATTTGGACCTGGTATCTGAATATTTGTTAATACTGGACAGGGGATTGAGTAGTTCGCTGTCAAAATGCAGATTAGAAACGTCGATTACTCCAATCATTTCAGCAGGAGATGGGCAAAGGTGATAGACCTGCTTAATGGTTTCGATCCGGTTGACAATCTCATTGGCATCCTTATCATTATAGCTCTCAGCCTTTCTTTGATCTCCAGATTTACAGCTGCTTATCAACAAAAGTATTACAAAGACCAAATGCATTGAGACTGAAAGGGACTTTCGCTGAATATTTTGAGTCTGGTTCACAAATCTGGTCTTATCAAAAACAAATTAAGGATCTATCTAAACAACATTTTAACGGAGCCCTTACCTTCATGGGTTTTTTCGAATACAATCTTTCCCTTATGAGCTTCCATAATCATTTGTGCCAGACCAAGTTCTATCCCCAGATTCAGGTTCAATGCCGTCTCTTCAGATGAAAACTGCCTGATTAGGTTTTCAAACAATTGCTCACTATAATCTCTGCCCTGATCAATCACCTCGCAAATCATATGATTATCCTTCTTCAACGCACGAATGGTGATATTGCTTCCCGTAGCCACGTGAAGACTGGCATTCCTGATCAGATTTACCAGGCAGCTGACCAGCAGGTTTGATTCCCCCTGAATAACAGCGTCTTCCGTTTCAATCTGCAGATCAAGATCAATTTCCTTCTCTTTCAATTCCTCAGCGGCCTCAATGATACTGTACTCGACCACCCGTTTCAGAGGCACTTCCGATATTGTAATTTCATTTCCTGGAGATTTGAGCAGGGAAATTTGCTCAGTCATGCTGGAAAATTCTTCCAGCCTGGAAACCGAAGTATCCAGAATATTGACCACTTCTGAGAGTTCCTGACCTTCTATCTTGTCCTTTAATAAATGCAGGGTGCCCATAATCCTGTTCAGGGGATTGCGGATTTCCTGGCTTATTCCCTTAATGATCTCGGATTTCAATCCATCGAGATTCATCAGTTCCCTGTTGGCTGTCTCTAGCTCATTCACCATCAGCTGAT
>JAUUZM010000303.1 GCA_030589965.1 Bacteroides sp. | reverse complement strand
ATGGCAATTAACGCCGCTGACAAGCACCATAATTCATTTATTGAAAATCTTCTTCCCACTGCCGTGGAAAAGGAAATGGGAATCATAGGTATGAAGATCCCTGCTCGCGACCGGATTTTCGATCACGGGGGAATAATAAGCATGAAAGAGGCAATGGACTATACTATGACGATGCCTGTCAGTACTATAATAGTTGGGATTGACAAGATTTCTGAGCTGGAGGAGAACGTAAAAATTGCCCAGGAATTCAAACCGCTGACAGCCGATGAATTACTGGCGATAGAGAATAAGGTGAAACCCCATTACGAGCATCTGCAGTTTTTTAAGGGACTGAGTAAGTGGCCTACAGAGTGGTCAGGAAATAACCTTTAATGGTTTGATTCTTCTATGATTTTGGCGTCTTGCATAAGGACTTCATAAAAATAACCATAGCCAAAATCTTTGTCGAGAATTACTTTCCCTTCAACAATTACAATATTACCTGCTTCTACAGTCTGATCGGAAGTTATAGTAAGATCATATTTCCCTTCAAAATGAGTTCCATCCTGGATGTGGATCCAGTTTAAACTCATAATGTCCGGATTAAATTTAGTAACAGCTCCTCTGACCTTAACGATTTTACCCTCGTATTTCTCCTTATTTGAGTACAATTCAGATATGCTTATGCCATCCTCCAGGGGATCAATCTCAAAGTTCATTTTCGGATCCTGAACAGCTCCTGTATGTTCAGTGCTCGATGGATCTGCAGCTGCTGCATGTGAAGTGGGAGGGGACTGGTAAACCTGCTCAAGGAAAAGTA
The DNA here is from genome assembly GCA_030589965.1 of Bacteroides sp. Classification (GTDB taxonomy): domain Bacteria; phylum Bacteroidota; class Bacteroidia; order Bacteroidales; family SM23-62; genus SM23-62. The sequence continues at coordinate 2,957 of JAUUZM010000303.1, read as the reverse complement.
TGGCATCGAAAACCCGGCCAAGATCCTTGCTCTCAAAATTCTCCATTACCATTCCACCTGTGTAATAATATTTGTCACCAACAGCTGCAATCATAGAGGGAACGGCAACCCAAACCTTTTGCTTGTTCTCTTTTACCTCAAGGTAAGTATAGTTATTTGCCTGCAAAACCTCAGTGACTACGACTTCATGGACTCCTCCGGCCGCTACTTCTTTTTTAGGCCCAATAATATAGATAGACAGAGCGATCAGTACAAGTAGGCTAATTCCAATAATATATTTCATCATTTGATTTATTCTTTAATTTTGGCACACAAAACTAAGAAAATCATTCGATTAATGATGAACCGGATATAGATTTTCCTAATCTTCCAGGGTAGTCAGATCCCCTACATCCTCACCGAGTACCTTGGCTTTAATTATACGTCTCATAATCTTTCCACTACGGGTTTTTGGCAGGGAATCAGCAAAAACAATGAAAGCCGGTTTGGCAATCGGACCGATTTCATTATTGACGTGGGACTTCAATTCATTTTCCAGTTCAGGAGAGCCGGAGATTCCCTGAGCAAGAATAACCGTAGCATGAATGATATTCCCTTTTAACTTATCGGGCAACCCGATAGCAGCAGCTTCTGTAACTGCTGGATGACTTACCAATGCAGATTCAATTTCAGCGGAGCCAAGTCTGTACCCGCTGACCTTTAGAACATCGTCAATCCTGCCAATTATCCAGACATATCCAGCTTCATCTATTTTAGCAGAATCCCCTGCCAGGTACCAGCCCTGTTTTTTATACTGCTTCCAGTATTTATCAATATACTGCTCGGGATCTCCCATTATGGTACGGGCCATTCCCGGCCAGGGATTTTTAATAACCAGGTTACCCTCCTCCCCGGATTTTACAGATTTTCCTGATTCATCTACTACATCAATTTCGTTTCCAAAAAATGGTTTTGTCGCCGAACCTGGCTTCAATGGCGTAATCGGTAGAGGAGTGATCATAAATCCACCTGTTTCTGTTTGCCACCATGTATCCATAATGGGACATCGTTTTTGTCCGATCACTTCATAATACCATTTCCAGGCCTCCGGGTTAATGGGCTCTCCCACTGAACCTAAAAGTCTGAGTGAACTTAGGTCATGCCTCTCTGCCCATGAAGAACCGAAACGCATGAGTCCCCGAATAGCCGTTGGAGAAGTGTATAATATGTTGATGCCATATTTCTCGATCATCTGCCACCATCGGTTAGGATAGGGGTAATTTGGTGCACCCTCGTATAAAATAGTCGTGGCACCATTGATCATGGGTGCATAGACAATATAGCTATGTCCCGTTATCCAGCCAGGATCTGCCGCACACCACCATCTGTCCTCCGGCTGGTAATCGAAGACATACCTGAAAGTGGTAGAGGTATAAACTGTATAGCCCCCATGAGTATGTACCAGCCCCTTTGGCTTCCCGGTTGTGCCGGATGTATACAGGATAAACAGCGTATCTTCAGCATCCATGACTTCTGTTTCGCATTTGGCAGAAGCGATAGGCATACTCATCAGGTCATGGTACCAGAAATCACGGTCGCTTTCCATAAAGCATTCCTCTCCTGTCCTTTTAACCACTACGCATGACAATATAGTTGCTGAACGGCGCATGGCCTCATTCGCTATATTCTTTAAATCTGTAGGCTTTCCCCTTCTGAATCCGCCGTCTGCAGTAACCAGAATATTGCTTTTTGCATCCGAAATTCTTTCTGCCAATGCTTCAACTGAGAACCCGCCATAGATTACACTATGTGCAGCTCCGATCTTGGCACATGCCAGCATGGCAATGATCAACTCAGGGATCTGGGGCATATATATGGTAATTACATCCCCTTTCTTTGCTCCAAGTGCTTTTAGCACGTTCCCGAATTTTGAAACCTCCCTGTTCAGGGCAAAAAACGAAAAGGTCCGCATATCGCCTGGTTCCCCTTCCCAAATTAACGCCAGTTTATTACGTGTGTCTGAAACCAGGTGCCGGTCGATGGCATTGGCAACAATATTAATCTTGCACCCGGTATACAATTTATAAAATGGCTTTTTGGATTCATCCAGATCCTTATCCCATTTTTTGAACCAGGTTAGTTTTTAAGCTTCATTTTCCCAGAAACCTTCCCTGTCCTCGATTGAAAGTTTATAGAGGCAATCATAATCACTGACACGTGACGATTCAAGAATTTCCTCAGATGGATAATAAACATCTCCTGTGAGTTTCTTCTTTTGCTTAGCCATTATATTGTAATTTAATTCAGACTAAGTAAATATAATAAATCTACTGAAATGCATACCTCCATTAAAATCATGATAATCAGGTTGGCCAATTTTACTTCGAGTACAAGTGCCGATTGTCTTGGATCCATTTACGTGCATTTCCTGCCATGAGCCTAACCTCATCCATCGCCCAGTTGCGGGAAAGGCGGGTGGGGATAATGCCACCATATTTGAAGTAGCTGGTATAAACAACGAGCTTTACCTCCTCACCGTCCTCTGCTGCTGCTGAGGCCTCTTCTTGTAAATCCAAAATATCCCAGGAACCCTTAACCATCTTAAGGTCACCTGATACCCTGTCCCATGTCAGCCTGTGGCCTGATTTTTCGTATCGACGCTCCAGGGTAAATTGGATCTTTCTGATTCTAATATCCTGGAATATCTTTACCCTGGCGCCCTTTTCATTTTCTTTCAAAATCTTTAGACTGTCAATGCCATCATAAATTTTGCTGAAGTTCTCATAATCAGTAAGCATTCCCCAAATTTCTTCCCTCGATGCTGGAATTGTAAAGATGGCCCGGATCCCAGGCATCCCTTCGGAATCCCTTATTTTTTTCACGAGAATTTCTCCTTTTAGTAATAATTCCCATTTCCCCTGTTCTGAATTTTCAAGGTAGACTTGCTGTGGTACTTCCAGGTTATCCTTCACTAATTT
>JAUUZM010000088.1 GCA_030589965.1 Bacteroides sp. | reverse complement strand
TACTTCAGCAGAAAAATGAACAACAGAACCAGCTTTAGAGGTAGGAATGTTGGCGGCATCGCCTAAAATAAATATATTTTCGTGTTTTTCGGAACGAAGAGTGAACTTGTCCGTTGGGATGAATCCAAGATCATCTCCCATTCCACTGCGTTCTACCATTTCACTTCCCATGTTGGTAGGGACAATGGTCAGAATATCAAAGGGAATCTTTTTTTCATCATATGAAATAAGTTGTTTATTCTCATTATCAACACTTTCAATATAATATTCAGGGATTACTTCAATGTTCTTTTCCTTCATTAAATCACCAAGCATTTTTGAAGACCTTGGTTTGGTGAAAGCTCCCGGAAGCGGGGTTACAAACTTAATGTTTACTTTATCCCGAATCCCAAGTTCATGGAAATAATGGTCGGCAAGAAATACAAATTCAAGAGGTGCAACCGGGCATTTAAATGGCAATTCAGCGATGGCCATAACCAGGTCTCCACCTTCCCATGAGCGAAATTTTTCAGCAAGTGCTACTGCGCCCTCAATGGTATAAAAATCAAATATGTCCTTATACCATAGTTTGTCTTTCAGTCCGGGTGTTTCTTCTGGAACAGTCCGTGTCCCGGTAGCAATGATAAGGTAATCATAGTTTAGTACCTGTCCGCCCTCAAGCAATACCTTATTATTTTCAGGGTCAACTTTGTCAATCGGGTTATAGATCAATTTGACTCCGGATGGTATAAAATCAGCCTTAGGTTTAATAACATCCTGGCGATTGTAGATGCCAAAAGGGATAAATAGAAACCCTGGTTGATAATAATGTGTTTGATTTTGGTCAACGATGGTGATTTCCCATTCTCCCCGCTCAAGAACCTTGCGAAGTTTGTTGGCCATAATGGTGCCCCCGGTTCCGGCACCAAGGATTACTAATTTTTTCATCTTGGTTAAATATTTATGTTATAACAGGCAATGGGAATGATCCAGTTAACCCTGATTCTGCAAAAATAATGGTTATTTATCTAGATTGATAAATATAAGGATGTTTAAAAACTTAATTAAGAGTTAAAAACAGTATTTAGCGGCGGGAAAGAAGAAATATCTCGCTAGCAGCCTCCCTGTACCCGTTTTTTCTTGGATTTTGATTTCAGGGCGGGAATTATTGGGGCAGTGCCTGCTTTTTTCTCGTTTGAAATCACCGCACCACCTCCGAGTGCCATGCCAGCTCCTTTGCGGAAATCATATTTAGCAAATTCTTCATCGGAACTAGTGCTGGAGGGTGATTCAGGATTCATAATTGTCTCAACCCAGTAATTCAATCCTCCCATTAACACATAATTGTTTTCATAGCCAAGTTGCCTGGTGATCATCCAGGCCTTGTCAGAATTAAGGGTACCATTAGAATAAAATACGTTGATCTTTACATCTTGGTTCAGGTAGCCTTCCCAATCTTCCTCAAGGATAGTTGTCAGTGGTATATTTATCGCACCGGGAAGACTGAACTTTGAATATTCATCAACATTCCTTACATCAATCAGTTGAATGGAAGGATCTTTTTTAATAATGAGATCTGCAATTTCCTCCGGGGAATAATATTGTATTCCGGCATTGGTTTCCTCCAGCAACTGTTCGGCTGATAGTTTGAATGCATGAGTTTTGTTTTCAGGGACTGCAGCAATGATCAACCCCAGGGGAATAACAAAAATTGCCAGTAAAATACGTGGTTTCATAGTTCTATGGTTTAGTAGATAACCGGTTTTTTCTTTTTCTCAAATATTTCGCCCAGCCAGAATGCAAATATAGCCATGGCTATCATTACAAGGGCCATAATTCCATCAGATATGCCAAGGAAATCACTTAGTTTGGGAGAACCCAGAAATTTTGCTTTGTAAAATCCTTCCACCAGGGGATAAATTTCATTAAAAATATTTACTCCAATATAAATTCCTAGCACAAAAAATATGGCATCGATTTTCCCTATCGAGGCAGCACATATGCTGGTACCTGGACAGAAACCTCCAATAATAAACCCTGCTCCCATAAGTACCCCACCAAAAAGAGTGGAATAGAGAAAGGTCGGATTGATATAAATCAAGTCAAGATCAATCCATCCAAAAAGGCTGAAAAAGAGTAATCCCAGCATACCGGTAATTCCGGCTGTAAAGAATACTTTTAGTACTACGGTGTCATATCCATAGAATACTCCAACAAGCTTTCGGCTGGATGAAAACCCGGCACTTTCAAGCACAAACCCGAATCCGATTCCAATTAAAAAGGCAAAAAGCAGGTTGGTACTTCCTGTAATAAGATCATATGCAATAAGAGGTCCCATGATATTTATATATTAACCCAGAATTTTCTAAAGAAATATGCAAGACCGAAGCCGGTTCCGAAAATAGCCATCATGGACATTATTCCTCCCAATGAAAGAACTGCCATGCCGCAAAGAGCACTACCACTTGTACAGCCTCTTCCGAACTGCGCTCCCAATCCAAAAAGGATTCCCCCGGCCAGAGCCAGAATGAGTCTTTTCTTTGAAGTAATATTAGGAGAATGTTCCACTTTAAATTTGAGTCTGCCGGCAAGTGCACCAGATAAAAATCCACCTACGATTACTCCAAGTATCTGATACACCAGCCAGCTGTTCAATGGATTTCCCGGATGAGTTTCAAGGTATTCCTTATAATATGGGGCTTTTTCTGCATGTGCCGGGGCAATTGTTTTAACAAGTGAAACGGTAGTGCTCTTAATTGCACCACTGGCTCCAAGTCCCCTGCCAGAAATAAAATATGCGCTCAGGAGTACCAATCCGAGAAATACCCCGGCAAGATAGGGGTTCATGTACTTCTCAGACCTTTTGATTACTTTGTTATCTTCCATTTCTTTTTTTAATAAGCCAGTCTAATAAAGCCATCTGCTTTCCTGACCGGCATAGGCAATAATAAATCTTAGCATTAATCCCCCGATCAGCACCAGAATAGCTGGAATTGCCGCGGGTATTTTGAATTTTTTTAGTTCCAGTATTTCAAGAATAGCTGGGAAAATTAGTCCCATTCCAACAACCAACACCCAGAACACGGCAGTATATGGTCCGCCAAGAAAAAGTCGGGCTGCATCAATTTGTACCTGCGTGCTTGCCAGAAATCCCATGAACATGTGAACAATCAGAAATAACTCTATGCCGATAAGTCCAATGTCAATCTTGGCAAAAAGTGATCTTTCTGCATGATCTCTTGAAAGAATAATATTCATAGCTGCACCGGTCGATAGTCCGGATACAAGAAACAGTGGGCCAAGAATCGAGGTATTCCATAAAGGTCTTGCATTAAATGCAGAAAACAGGATACCTGTATAAACACCCAGAATTACGGAGGAAAGAAGCATGGCCCATGCTATCCACTTTTTATTTTGACTGAAAAATGCTTCAAGCTGTTTTAAAGGTCCTTTCCATTCCCATGAAGGGAATATGGTATTGATATGTAATGCGGACCAGATAATAGCCAGGGGTGTTACCAGCATAAGGGTCCAGGCTCCCCAGGACATGGGTGATTGAAGCCGGATTGTCGTATAGAGTTGCCAGAAATAGGCTTTATGGTTCAGGTCTAATAATAGAGCCAGCAGTCCGATTAGAATTGCTACAACGGCAAAATGAGGAGTGATCCTTACTGCAGTTGAGGCTTTTTCTTCCCTGTTTAACAGGAAAGACAGCGCAGCAAAAAACAAAATCCCTGCGGCCAGTCCCCCAAGAAACAAATACAGCGGGATCTCCCAATGCCAAATCTCAAGATGAGGATCAACCCTGGGATTCATTCTGCCGCTTATAATTGTAATTTCTCTCATGCTGACAATCGGATACGATTAAATTAAAAAATATAGCTGAGGATTTGTCCCGGCTTCCGGAATAAGTGTTTTCCACTTCCGGTTTTTAAGGATCCTTGAAATATCTGATCTGGGATTATCAAGATCTCCAAAATACATACATTTAGTCGGACAGGTTGCCACGCATGCCGGCTGTAGTCCTTCTTTTACCCGGTGCAGGCAGAAAGTGCATTTATCTACATGGCCATCCGGGTGAGGATATCGGGCATCATAGGGACATGAAGCAATACATGCACCACAGCCGATACATTTATGAGGCTTTACCAGAACAGTTCCACCATCACTTTTATGACTTGCGCCTGTGGGACAACATCTCACACAGGGAGCGTTCTCACAATGGCAACAACGTTCAGAGCGTAACTCCATTTCCAGCTGGGGATAAGTCCCATCCAAAACTTCAACAACCCAGTCGCGGCAGTGCCCAATGGGAACATTATTTTCTGTCTGACATGCAACAACACAATCACTGCAGCCCACACATTTTTTGGTATCTATTGCCATTGCATACCTCATGAGCCTGTAGTTGTTTCAGATGGTTCAAACTGAAAGGTCACAAAATTCCCCCTCATACCGGTCCCACCCATAATAGGATCAATATGAACCCGGGTAATCAGGTCTGCATCACTTGCTCCTTTTCCGTGCGCCCTGGTAAGTTTTTTATTATCGTTGCCGAATCCGTGGACTATATATACAGAATCCCACCTTATCCTTTCGGTGATCCTTACTTTAACAGGGAATTTAGACTGTATACCATCCTGGTTCTCAAGATAAACCTGCTGGTCTTGTTCAAGTCCCCATAATTTTGCAATTCTGGGATTCACCCACACCTTATTCTCATCCATAAGGTCAGTAAGGTTCGGATTGTTGCTTGTTCGGCTAAAAGTATGCATTGGAGCGCGGCCATAGATCAGCCGGTAGTATCCTTGCGGGGGTTCTTCATGGGCCGTGTAAACAGGGATGGGATCAAATCCAGCCTCTGCAAGTTCCGTGCTGTACAATTCAATTTTACCAGTATTGGTTAAGAACTCTGCCTCTTCATCTTCGGCCATGTACAAATCATCCCAGCTACGATCAAAGGTTTTTACTCCAATTCTCTGCATCTCTTCCAGAGAGCTGCCAACCTGCTTGAGCTGCCAATCCAGCATCTCTTCAATATTATTCCAGGAAAAATACTTTTCAAGTCCAAGTTTATTTGCCAACTCTTTGGCCATCCACCATGCCGGTTTGGTATTATACATGGGTTCAGTTGCAGGCATTCTCAATGCGATAGCGGGTTTTCTATGTGGACTGTTACGAATACTATCATAGCGTTCCAGGTAGGTACATTCCGGTAGCACCACATCAGCCCATCCGGTTATGTCCATAGGCATTGTGTCCACAACAACCATGAGCTCAAGATTTTGGATCGCTTCAATGGTTTTTTGCTGGTCTGGGAATGTATGAATCAGGTTTGTACCATTAACAATCCAGCCCTTGAAATTACAGGCTTTGCTAATGGTTGGAATGGTGGCGTCACATATACCAGAAGCCAGGGATGAAGATACAAGGTCATATTGACCCGGGAATGCATCTTTCCAGGTCCGATTTGGTTTTGGATATTCCGGATGAGGCCAATCAGGAACTGCAATGCTTTCAGGATTATAAAATCCTCCACGCCTTCCCCATGATCCCAGGAGGGCATTCAGGATCGCAATGGCTCTTTCCCGTTGGGTGTCGTCGCCGTACCATGTCACATGCCTGCCCGGATGAATAATCACAGCGGGAGCAGCATTTGCCATTTCTATGGCAGATTTTCTTATAAGTCCGGGCTCAAGAGTAGTGATACCATACGCCCATTCAGGGGTCATGTCCCTCACATGTTCTTTTAGCTGCTCGAAACCAAAGGTGTATTTTTCAACATAATCCTTGTCGTACTTCTCCTCATAAATGAGTACATGGATCCATGCCAGCAACAGGGCCATATCTGTAGCTGGTTTAATTGGGAGCCAGTATTTGGACTTTCCGGCAGCTACAGAAAATCTGGGATCAACGGTGATAATGGAAGTTCCCTTGTCAATGGCATCGGACATTTCCTGAACTTGCCCGTTATGCATATTTTCACCCAGATGTGAGCCTATCAGAACCAGACATTTTGTATCCCTGATGTCGGTTCTTTCGGGACTCATAACACCCTCTCCAAAGGTCGAGAAGAACGCTACTTCTCTTGGTCCCCTGCACTGTGAATAGGAAGGTGCAGCAATATTATTGGAACCAAATGCTTTAAGCAGTTGACCGAAATACTTGCCTCCTGATCCATGTGTTAGCAGGGCAATACACTCGGGTCCATGAACTTTGGCAATAGTTTCCATTTTGCCGGCTATATATTCAAATGCCTCTTCCCAACTCGCTTCTCTAAAGGATTGTTTCCCTCTTTCTTCGGTCCTGATCAGCGGGGTCTTAAGCCTGTCTTCATCATAGTACATCCCAATACCACCTGTACCACGTGGACAAAACCGCCCATTACTGTGCTGGTCCTCCTCATTGCCGATAATCTTCCAGATTTTGCCATCTTTATTCTTATAGACCCAACCGGCACATTTCCAGAAACAGACCTCGCAATAGGTTGGAGTTCGGATCAGATCAATGCTGAGTTGATCAGGATCTGGTACCAGAATCTGGCTCGCGGCTCTTAATCCCCCACCCACAAGGAGACTACCCAGTCCGGCTGATGAAATCTTAATAAATTGTCTTCTGCTTGTCATGAATGAATGCTTACCTCTTGAAGTGTAGGCTCTTAACAAATGGCAAAATTAAGCAAAATCGGATTTAGAATTTTTCTAAATAAGAATATCTAGATATATAGCTAAGTCCTTATAGCTTTCGCATCTGGTAAGCGCAAGACAGTCAGCAGATTATTGAATGTCTGGATCTTGATTTCTCTGTTGAATAACATAGAGCCACTGATCTGCATTGAGTATATTCTGATGCAGGGCCCTGATGGGATTTGAGAGAAAAGACTTTCCTGAGATGCCATTTTCCATCATCAGTGGGAGGGCAGAGAATGCCATCGAGACGGCAGCATAGATATGATTAAAACCTATCCCTGAAAAAAATGATTTGAGCTTTGGATTCCGCAATTCTGCGCTTAGGGCTGAAAAACTTGTAATTACCAAAATCGCACGAAGGATTAGTTCAATACCAATAAACCATCCTTCCTGGTTAGTTGAGGCCCCGGTAGTTTCAGGCGACTTCCAGAATAGTCCGGCTAGTAAACCAATCATCAGGATATGTATCCAGAAAAGCGGTTTCATAAGACGGTATTTAATTCGTTTATACCATAGAAGACAAAATAATATATAGAAAATACTAAGTGCCAGAACGCCTGGTTTTAGTCCCATTTTATTGTTTAGAAAAAGAAGTACGGGGAGGACTGCAAGATGTATAATTAATAGAAATCTATGAAAGCTTTGTCCGGGAGCAAGATTATCCCAGGTTGCGTTTGTAACCAGATTCCCGGGATGAATTTTTCTGCCATTGTTTTCTTTTGATTTTTTCACAATCCTGTAAGCTATGATTGCAGCCAAAATACCTGCTGCTGTGTATATTAGTACTATAATCAGGATGGCGTGAGTGGGAGTGATATGAATGTTCTTGAATTGCCGGACCGCAAATTCGAACATGTTTTCGTAGATATGTACAATATCAAAACCATAGAGAATAAGTAAGCTTCCTGCCTTATGCAGGAGAGCACTTAGCTGACTTGCAATTCCTGCCAGGATGATCCCTGCCAGGTTATTTCCGATCATGCGAAGAATAAGATCAACCAGCAGAGCCTCCATAAAAATTCCTGTCATTGGACCCAATAAAACCCCTGATGGGGAAATCGATTTCATAAGGGCACATATTAGACCTGCTCTCCAAATCAGTCCCTTGTCCGGCCATACCTGGTAAAAGGAGATCATTAAAATAGTGGCAAAAAATGTAAGTATGGATCCTGAAAAGGGCAGGTGCATATTGTGCAGGAAACTACCAATTACGATCTCAAATGAGGCCCATAATCCTCCAACAACAGCTGCCTTAGACCATCTGTCATCAATATTGGAAACCTGGTTTGTGGATGGAACTGGCACAGTGAAATTAATTTATTGCTTCAAGGTCGGCCGGTGAATTAATATTTAAAAAAGTCTGTGCATAGTAATGTTCATCCTCAAGCAAAAAAGGAACTTCGAGTGCATTAACTTTCCGGATAAGCGGAGTGAATCCAAATATACTGTCTTGCACCTGTTCCTCCATTGCTGGAATAACGGATTTTTTAAATACGGAACAAAGGGGCTGATACCATGATTTATGATCAACCGGAACAATAATGTCGCAGACCTTATTTTGCTCAAGAAGGCGTCTATAAATTACAGAAGTAATGAAAGGGACATCCACAGGTATTACCAGGTTTATATCTGTGTCTGACTGATTCAGGCAACTGAGTATTCCTCCCATCGGACCACAATCCGTATACTGGTCCAGAATAACCGGGTAATTATAGGAATTATAGTGATGGCTGTTCGTACTGATGAATATGTTGCTGCATAGAGATGCCAGGATTTCAATAGCATGTTCCACCAGAGTTTTCCCCTTCCATAAGATTAAACCTTTGTCCATTCCCATCCGGGTACTATTCCCTCCTGCTAAGACAATTCCAGTAAATTTTGTTTCAGCCATTTTCTGATCTTCTTCAGTATTTTCTCCTTTTGTCCGCTTTCAAGATTAATGATCTCTGGCCGTTCAATTTTCCATTTGATGCAAACCTGTTCTATTATTCTCTGACGAACCGTCCAGATCATCGGTACCTGTTTGGAAATTAATCCAGGTATTGCTGACGCCCATAGCAGGTCGTCAAGTTCAAAGGGACCTATTTCGTCAAGTAAATATAAATGAAAATCTCTCATAGATAAGCTGAGCAGATGTTTTAAGCCTGCTTCGACAGCTTCAGGGTTAAAACGAAAACCCCCTATTGCCTCCCATCCGGTGTATTGGATGCGGGTAGAAAGAAAATATTTATCTCCGCCTGGGATTAATTCCAGATCGAATTCTTTTTCACCAGAGTCCAGATACCTTCCGGGAGCCAGAATACCACCTATCTGCAAATTTGAGGATTCCAATTCCCTCAGAATCTCAGCAAGGGCCATGGTCTTCCCTGATCCTGTTCCACCTGTTAAAAATAAGATACTTTGATGAGGCATGTTTTTCAGTCAATGTGACTAAATGCATATTCAAGATCCTCTATCAGGTCATCAGGATCTTCAATTCCTACCGAAAACCTGACAAGGTCATCTGTAATCCCTGCCCTGATTTTATCTTCATGAGGTACAGACGCATGAGTCATTGAAGCGGGGTGTTGTACCAGGGTTTCCACGCCTCCTAGTGAAACAGCCAAGGTTGCAAGTTCCAGATGATCCATTAGCTTCCTGCCGGCTTCATGTCCCCCTTTAAGTCCAAAGCTGATCATGGAACCAAATCCATTCATTTGTCTGCAAGCCAGTTCATACTGTGGATGTGATTTCAGTCCTGGATACTTAACCCAGTTAACGAGGGGATGATTCTCAAGGTAAGTTGCTATTTTCATGGCAGTGGACTGAGACCTTTCTATTCGAAGTGAAAGAGTTTTAACGCCCCTCAAAACCAACCATGCCTGATGGGGGTCCATATTGCATCCGGTATAGACCATCATGGTACGGATCTTATTGTAAAGTTCTTTATTCGAAGGGATAATGATGCCACCCACAACATCCGCATGCCCATTAATGAACTTGGTAACAGAGTGGAATACTACATCTGCTCCGAATTCAATTGGATTTTGAAGATAAGGACTGCAGAATGTATTATCTACAACCAATATCAAATCGTTTGCCTTAGCCAGCTCTGAGCAGGCTTTCAGATCACTGATACCCATGGTAGGGTTGGCAGGAGTTTCTATGTATAAAATCCTTGTGTTCGGGCGAAGATGCTTTTTCAACTCATTGATATCAGTTGAATCCACGTAACTTGATTCGACCCCGAACCTGGAAAAGTGATT
>JAUUZM010000133.1 GCA_030589965.1 Bacteroides sp. | reverse complement strand
AGACAGAAAATCACGAGAAGTACGAAGATAACCCATCCTGTCTCAGACATTTTTTTCTCAACTATGGGCATGCCAACATGATCACAGAAAGGACATTTTAGTGCCATTGTTCCGGTATTAAAGGTTTGCATATCAGTAAAATTACAAAGGAAGATTATATGCCAGGCGAAGGCTAATTATCGCACCCGGATTAAACTCTGTATTCTTTGCCACTCTTTCATCACCAAACTTAAGGATGGTAATTCTCAGCGGAACTGTCTGGTCAGCAGAGTACTGTGCATAAGACCTTCCGAGTGCATATCCTAACCTGCCTTCCAGGTGAAGTTTTCCGGCAATTCTGATTCTTCCGAACAGAGATAGATCAATACTTGTACGTTCAATATAATCTCCTTCATAATCAGGATTGCTGAGACGATAAGAAGTAAGGAGTCCGAAATGGCTGATACCGGCTGTGAAATTTTCATTGACATGATAGTTAAACTTTCCATAGATCGGCCACATACCATTCAGACTGAATTTACTATTGATCTGCCATTCAGTATGTACAATGGGTACCAGGTAAGTTCCCCCAAGTTCATCATGATACATAGCTCCAAATCTCATTAACAGATCATCGTGAAACTTCTTTTCATACATTGCCAGAGCCCCCATTTGAAAGTCTTTCCCTGATGCATTCTCAAAATCTGTCATAAACCTGGGCGCAGCCAGAACGAGCACTCCATGACCGTTATCGAATTTTTGATACAGGCCGGTTTGTAGTATAAAGGAATGAAGATGAATGGGATTGGCTACATCTCCCGGCATTTGTGCATCATTATTCACATGGAAAGCTGCATATGTTAAGCTGTTAAACCAGCGTGTTGCACTGCTGGCAGGAAGTGCGAATTTGATATTGATCATTGCCCCGGTCTCTTTTGCCTTAATACTTTCATAAGGATTTTCATATGCGCTTGGGATGGCATAACGACCCGAAAGTGTCAATATGTCTAGACTTTTCTGTCCGAATAGTCCCCCGGAAATAAGGCATATAGCAATTAAGAAGGTAAGGTGTTTCATAGTTTTAGTATTGGGTTGAAAAATGAATATAGGTATTTAATATTTTATGGACAAAAACAAAAATTCAAAGTTGATAAATGATTTGCAGGTCTGTATATCCTGAATTCGCCAATATCTTTTAACTTTACTCACTTTAAAATTTATTACAATGGAGAACAGGAAACCCGGATATACTACAAAAATGTTGACAGCCCCTTATGCGAAGAAAGATCCATTCAATTCTTTACATATGCCTGTTTATGAGACTGCTGCCTTTGAATTTGACACATCCGAAGATATTGCCGCTGCCTTTCAGGATAAGAAGCCTGCACATGCCTATTCCCGCTCCTCAAATCCATCGGTTGAATACCTGGAGTCTAAAGTTGTTGCTGCAACAGGAGGGAGGGCTGCTCTTGCAATGGCTTCGGGCATGGCAGCGATATCAACTACCATACTTGCCCTTGTAAGACCGGGTGAAAACATAATTGCATCTCCAAATCTATTTGGACATACCTATGGTTTATTCAGCAAAACATTACCTGACCTTGGTATTGAAGTGAGGTTTTGTAATCTTCTTGATCCGGCCAGCCTTGGAACTAGTATTGATAATAAGACAAAACTTGTGTTTTTTGAAACCGTTACCAATCCCCAATTGGAAGTAGTGAATATTGAAGAACTTGTCAAAGTTGCCAGAAGGAATAAACTCCTTGTACTTGCTGATTCCACTCTGACCCCCTTTAATGTGTTTGATGCAAAATCATATGGCATCGACCTGGAGGTAATGTCCAGCACTAAATTCATTTCCGGAGGTGCTACCTCTGTGGGAGGAATCATAGTTGATACAGGGGTGAATGATTGGAGCGGTGAGGAAATTCTTGCCCCTCTCTATGAGAAGAAGAAGGGGATGGCACTCATAGCAAAACTCCGTAAAGAAATCTTTCGCCATTTTGGTCCGGCTATGTCCCCACGGACAGCCCAGCTTCAGAGCATGGGACTGGATATTCTTGCCCTCAGGGTGGAGAGGTCTTTTACTAATTGTATGAAACTGGCTGAACATCTCACAGGCCATCCTGGCATCAAGAAAGTAACATATCCGGGAATGCCTGGATCTGAGTTTTATGAGCTCAGTAAGAAACAGTTCAATGGTGTGCCCGGTACACTGCTGACCTTTGACCTTGACTCAGAAGAATCCTGTTTTGCCTTCATGAACAAGCTCCTGATTATTCGCAGGGCCACTAATATGAATGATAATAAAAGTCTGATCATTCATCCCTGGTCCACCATCTACTTTGAATATCCCGAATCCAAGCGAATTGAGCTGGGTGTAAGGGATACCATGATCAGATTATCGGTTGGCATTGAGGATATTGATGATCTTATTGAAGATATCGA
Organism: Bacteroides sp.; assembly: GCA_030589965.1. Taxonomy (GTDB): domain Bacteria; phylum Bacteroidota; class Bacteroidia; order Bacteroidales; family SM23-62; genus SM23-62. The sequence goes on along the minus strand of JAUUZM010000133.1, from coordinate 5,543 downwards.
ACAGGCATTGAAATAATCTCCGGACTTAAAATTAAATCCAGATATAAGGAAGAAGCTGTCTGTATTATTATTAATTTTCGGGGTCAAATAAATATCATTTACTCACAATTCCCCTATTATGAAATACAGAACAATCGCCAGGCTGATTATCTTATCAGTCCTGTTTGCTTTATTTATTGGAGTTCCTGCCATTGCTCAGAAGCTTGATACCGAAAAGATTAAGGAAATGAAGGCCAGGAGTATTGGTCCTGCTAAAATGAGCGGTAGGGTTACTGCTGTTGAAGCCGTCGCCAGCAATCCATCAATCATGTACATTGGAACGGCATCAGGAGGTGTATGGAAATCCACTAGTGGAGGAACTTCCTGGGAGCCCATTTTCGATGAAGAGGAACTTATTAATATAGGAGCACTAGCCATTACACAATCAAATCCTGATGTAATCTGGGTGGGTACCGGTGAAGGAAACCCAAGAAATTCAATGAATCTTGGTGGCGGAATATATAAATCGCTTGACGCAGGTAAGACCTGGAAACTAATGGGACTTGAAAAGTCCAGGAATATCCACAGGATAATCGTTGATCCCAGAGATGAAAATACCGTTTATGCTGGTGTTCATGGAAACCCATGGGGAGAACACAGGGAAAGAGGGGTTTACAAAACCACCAACGGCGGGGAAACATGGAAAAAAATTCTCTATGTAGATGAAAAAACCGGAGTTGCTGACCTGGTAATGGATCCTTCAAATCCTAATAAGCTGATAGTAGCTATGTGGGAACACAGGCGCTGGCCATGGTTTTTTGAAAGTGGCGGTGCAGGCTCAGGCATGTATGTAACTCTGGACGGTGGTGAAAACTGGACAGAAAGAACTGATAAAGACGGTCTTCCTGCAGGAGAGTTGGGGAGAATGGGACTGGCCATTGCTCCTAGCAATCCCTCCATTGTATACGCAATCATAGAGGCAAAGAAAAATGCACTTTATAAATCCAGGGACGGAGGGGTAAAGTGGACAAAGGTCAGCGACAAGGATGATATTGGGAACCGACCCTTTTATTACTTTGATATTTACGTAGATACAAAGAATGAAAATCGATTATATACCATCTATAGTAACATAGGTATAAGCGAGGATGGGGGTAAATCCTTCAGGCAGGTAGGAGCGAACATCCATTCAGATCATCATGCATTCTGGATTCATCCGGATGATCCAAATTTCATTATGGAAGGCAATGACGGAGGAATGGCCATTTCGAGAAACAGGGGCGAAACCTGGAATGATATCCAGAACATTCCCCTTGGACAATGGTATCATATCAGGGTTGATAACGAAGTTCCCTATAATGTATACGGAGGACTGCAGGATAATGGTTCCTGGAGGGGACCGGCATACATTTGGAGATCAGGTGGTATACGTAACGATTACTGGAAGGAACTTATGTTTGGAGATGGATTCGATGTGCTTCCCGATCCCGACGATGCCAGGTATGGTTATGCCATGTCACAGGGAGGAAATGTAGGCCGTTATGACTATGTTACCGGCAATTCATATTCCGTTAAACCAAGCTCTCCTGATCCTGAAAAGCAATTAAGATTTCACTGGAATGCAGCGATTGAACAAGATCCTTTCGATAATTCAATAATTTATTATGGTAGCCAATACCTGCATAAGAGTACCGACAAGGGTTTAACCTGGGAAATTATCTCGCCGGACCTGACCAGCAATGATCTGGAAAAGCAGAAATATGGAAATAGTGGTGGATTAACCCTCGATGTGACCGGAGCGGAAAACCATACCACAATTATATCCATTGCTGTTAGTCCACTGAAAAAAGGTATTATCTGGGTAGGAACTGATGACGGCAATGTACAACTTACACGGGATGGTGGGCAAAACTGGACAAATCTATCAGATGCTTTACCAGGCCTCCCGGATAAATGTTGGATCCCACAAATCCAAGCCTCAGACTATAATGCAGGCGAAGCTTTAGTTGTGGCAAATCAATACAGACTTGGTGATTTTTCTCCATATGCATACCGGACAAGTGATTATGGTGCCAGCTGGGAAAGGATTGTGAAAGACTCAGATGTGAACGGATATGCTCTTTCCATAATCCAGGATCCGGTAGAACCTAAGCTTATCTTTCTTGGGACAGAACATGGCTTATGGGTAAGTATTGATAATGCGGTGAACTGGACCCAGTGGAAAAACGGATACCCTTCTGTTTCAACCATGGATATGGCAATACAAAAAAGGGAAGCAGACCTTGTACTGGGAACCTTCGGCCGTGCTGTCTTTATTCTTGATGATATTCGTCCACTGAGGCAGATAGCTGCTGATAATGGAATGACGCTGGACAAGAAATTTGTGGTATTTGATGCACCGGAAGCATATCATGTTGAAGGATCATACACACCCAGGGGAATCCATTATGCAGGTGATGCTACTTTTATTGGTGAAAACAGACCCATTGGAGGAGCAATTTTAAGCTACTATCTGAAGGAGGAGTCAAAGGATGATGAGAGTGAGGATGCTTCTGTAATACCCACTAAATGGAAATCAAGAAAATCTAAGTCGGCTCAGGCCGAACCAAAACCTGAGTCGAAAAGCACAGTAAAATATGACACTGTTAAGCTTCAGGTATTTGATGGGGAAGAACTTATTCGAACTCTTAAATACAAAGCTAAACCTGGACTGAATAAAGTTACCTGGAGGCTTCGAAAGAAAGGCGTGGAATATCCCAATCCTTATGCTGCCAGGTATGGGCGAAGAGGCAGAGGTGCGCCCCAGGCTGAATCCGCAGGATATATAGTTATGCCGGGAGAATACAAAGTAGTAATGAGTTGTGGAGATAAGAAGGACTCAACCATGGTGAAAGTAAAATATGATCCCCGGGTTGATGTTGACCTGAAGGCTTTGGAAGCAAATGGGAAAATGTACAGTGAACTAAGCCTTAAAGCTGAGGCATTGAACACGGCTACAAAGCAACTTAAAGAATCAAAAGGGGTTCTCCAGAAAGTTTCCGTACAGACAGCTGAGAGTAAGGACAAAGAGCTCAAGGACCTGTCGAAGACCACGAAAGCCGTACAGGATTCTTTGAATGTTGTTTGGGAGTATATCATGGGCAAAGAGGAAAAGAAACAGGGAATATCAGATTTTAATAAACCCACTGTGGCAATGAAACTTTTCCTTGCTTCCCGGTATATACAATCCAGACCTTCTGGACCGACATCTACTGAGGAAAGACTGATGGAGCAGGCAGATATGGCCATCAGTAAGGCACTTGATATGACAAATGCTTTTTATCAGGATACCTGGCCTGAGTACCGCGAGAAAGTAGAGAATACGGACTTTAAGTGGTTCAAGGATTATGAACCTATTGAAATAAAATAATAGATACAAAAACGGGGATCATTTCAGGGTTCCCGTTTTTTTATTTCCATACGTGTACTGACTACAGAATCATAAATTCCGTCCACCAGGAACATGTTAACCAACCAGGCGGGTACATTACCTCCGGGATCAGCAAATCCCTCAGCATTGAATCTGGTGCGTTGTGGACCGAGTTCCTCCAGGACAACATCTTCCTTGTATTTTAGCATCCTGACAATACCTTTTTTCAAAGGAAATTGAGTGTCCGTGCGAATTGTCAGAAGACGGGCTTTTCTATTTGCCTCATCAAAGGAGAGATCAGCAACCACTACCAGGTCACGGTCCGCTAAAGGCCATGGAATTTCATAACTGGTATGATACCGAATCTGATTCCCTCCAACCGTATCAATTATTTCGAGTCCACTGCATCTCACCACCCAGGCTGGCCTGTATTCAAGATCTGATAGAAACTGGTAAACCTCATTTAGTGGACTTTCAATGATGGCGGTGGCACGGTATTCTTTCAGCGGATTGTCTTTGGACTCTTTGGTATATATAACAATGTCATCTTTGTCCCGCTTCAATTCCCAATCATTTTGAGATGAAGAATCCAGGGTCAGAAGAAGTCCGGATAACAACAGAAATAATTTATTCACCTTCTAAAAATACCATAGAATTCTAGATTTTTCTACATTTGGGTGTGGTAACCCGCAAACCTTATATGAATCCTTACCTGGCCGGGGTGCTTCTTGGACTGGTTCTCCTATCTGCTATGTATCTGTCCGGCAGGGGTCTTGGAGCCAGTGGCGGAATTAAATACTGTGTGGTTTCTATTGTAGGAGCAGGGAGTCAGGAACATGTACAGAATTCCACCTATTACAGCAGGTACTTTGCTCATGGGAAGTCTCCCTTAAAAAACTGGCTTGTGCTGGAAATACTGGGTATGCTTGCCGGCGGTTTTATTTCAGGTTCCGTCTCCGGAAGACTGACATGGAAAATTGAGAAATCTCCTAAAATCGGCAATCGACGACGACTTATTATGGCTTTTCTGGGTGGGGTATTCTTTGTTTATGGTGCACAGCTGGCCAGGGGATGTACCAGCGGTGCAGCCTTGTCCGGCATGGCAGTCCTGACAACAGCGGGGTTTGTAACCATGGCAGCAATTTTTGGTTCAGGTTATCTTTTTGCATGGTTTTTCAGAAAAAACTGGATTTAGTGATATGGGACCGGTAACAGGTATATTAGAATCAGGCCAGTTAATCAATCTACTGATTGCTTTAATCATTGGAATGGGATTTGGTTTTGCCCTGGAACAGGCAGGATTCTCCTCAAGCAGAAAACTTGCCGGTATGTTCTACGGTTACGATGCCACCGTACTCAAGGTCTTTTTTACAGCTGCAATAGTTGCTATGATTGGTGCAAGGATTCTATCATCACTTGGCATGCTGGATATGGAATTGGTATTTCATAATTATTTTTACCCGGGACCAGCTATCGTAGGCGGCATAATTATGGGAGCCGGATTTATCATGGGGGGCTTTTGTCCAGGCACCGGAATAAGTGCGGCAGCCATTGGTAAGATTGATGCCTTCATATTTCTCTTAGGAGGTGGAGTGGGTTCATTCCTTTTTGCAGAAACCTATCCATTTATCGACTCTTTCCACAATTCCGGATACAAGGGGCCTGTCAAGCTTTCAGACTCATTGGGTATGAAGGATTCCTTCTTTATCCTGGGGGTTGTAATAATTGCTGTTCTCATGTTCTGGCTTGCTGAAAAGGCTGAAAAGAGATTCGCAAAACCCGAAATTACAAGAGAATTATAAAATGTCTGCCAATTTACATACTAAGTTCTCTTTACGGACCCAGGTATCCATTGTACTAATTTGCTTTGCTATAATTGCCTGGGTATTACCTGAGAGACAACGATCAGCAAATGAGAGAACTCCTTCAGAAATGATCCCATACCTAAACGCTGGCCCGGGGTGAGCGAAAGAACGAACCGTGTCCGCAATCATGGGAGATAATAAAAACACGAACCAGGAATGCGGAGGAAAGAAGCGACGATGCAAGGCTCGCCCAATAGGACAAATTGAGCAAATGGTAGGACACCACCCACAGCAAAGCGAAGGGGACCAGCGAATTAACGAGCTGCCATATACTCCGCTTGAGGTCGGGT
>JAUUZM010000275.1 GCA_030589965.1 Bacteroides sp. | reverse complement strand
CCTCTTTATTTTTCCCGCCTCGTTCAGCAGGATATCCATGGCTCTGGCTCCCTTTTCAATGGCTGAACCAACTACAATAATATCTGCTCCGGCCCTGTATGTTTCCCTTATTTGCTCCGGAGTATGAATTCCACCCCCAACGATGAGAGGGATGTTGATGCTAGCCCGGACTTCAGATATCATCCTGCTGTTAATGCTTTCTTTCGCCCCACTCCCTGCCTCCAGATAAATCAGCTTATGACCAAGCATCTCTCCTGCGATCGCTGTGGCTACGGCCAGATCAATTTTATCAGAAGGAATGGGTTTGGTATTGCTCATATATTCGACTGATGTGGTACGGCCATTTTCGACCAGGATATAACCTGTGGGGATTATTTCAAGATCAGTTTTGCTAAGAAGTGGTGCTGCAATAACGTGGTTGCCAATCAGAAATTCAGGATTCCTCCCCGAAATCAAACTAAGCAGAAGTATTCCATCTGCCCGGGAGGATATCTGAAGAACATTTCCGGGGAATAATATCAGCGGCAGATCCGTTGCATCCTTTAGAATTGAAACGGTTTCATCCACAGAGACTGAAACCAGGCTGCCGCCTATGAGTATAAAATCAACTACCCCGGAATTTGCAGATCTTGCTATTGAGCTTAGAGATTCCCCGTCATGTTTGTCCGGATCCACAAGGACAGCAAACATCTTACCTGATTTCAGCTTTTCTATAATCTCAGGGTATATCATTAAAACTTATTTACAGGTCCATACCAGGATGTAATTATCCATCCTTTGATAAGAAAGTTTATAATGGTCCACTCCATTGATATTATCAACAGTACCCTCAATAAATCCCTCATCCTCAGGAGTGAATGGAGCGATCGTGAGATTTTTCTTGAAATTAATATTCTTCTTGTCACAGATCTTATACAGAGCCTCCTTGGCACACCAGTGAATATACATATGGTACCTTTTCATCTCTAAGGAGCCTGTTATTTTCTCATCATCATTTATAAAACGGTCCGCAATACTGGATATCCTGTGAGACATGTACTCAAGGTCAATACCAACCTTTTTGAAACGACCCAGCATTATAGAGGTATAATTCTTCGAATGGCTGATGCTGATATGGGATGAGTTATCAAGAAGGAATGGTTTTCTGTCCTCATTATAGATAATCCTGGAATTGCGGCCCATAAGATCATTGATCAGTGTCCTTACGCTTAACCATTCAAGTTTGCGGCTATGATTCCTGAATCCCTCCAGGGTTTTAACCTCTTCGGATTCAAGGCTTAGTTTTGACTTCAATTCATCATAGCCTTCCGTGATCTCCCAGATCCCCAGCCTGCATCCTTCTCCCAGATCATTTTTCAGGATAACTCCCATCTCCAAATTTTTCAGATAAACAGAACCAAATTAGTTATTTCCATTCAAAAGACTCAATCATTTGAATAATATCTTCCTTGAAGTAAGCAATCACCGGGGCCAGTGAATCCTTATCAGGTTCAACATTGAAATAGAGCGAACCCCTCAGGAAATGATTATTGCTGTCCGTCAGATAAAACTGCAAGCTTGAAGCTGCATCACCCTTTATTTCATACAGAATTCCATGCACATCCGCATCCGGGTCAGAATATACTGTTTCCCTGATGGCATCAGCCCTGATGGTATGTTTATATGCTAGAGTACGGCTGTCTTCCATATATTGGTATAGATTCCCATACACCTTCTTATAGGAAATATGGATCATACCGTTGAAAGAGGGAAATTCGATATTTATCCAACAGGGTTCTGAATAGAAATCAGTATCAGGCAAAACCCTGGAATAAACCGGATGTGTAAAACTGAAGGGACAGCTTGAATCGAAGCGGACATATTCTTTCTCGGGGAAATCGATCCTCAGGTATCCCCTCGGTTTTGGGGTATAATCCCCCTGGCATGAGATCCCCAAAAAAAATATCATCAGCAAGACCAATGGTAAGTATGGTTTCTTTTTCGATTGCATTAATCTCTTGCTGCTTGTTTCCTTTTGAAGGGATGAATTTTCAGCCTTATCTTCCTGATCCTTCTCTTATCTACAGATTCTATAGTAAACTCGAAATTTCTGTAGGATGTTGTCTCTCCATTTTCAGGGAAATCACCCTTTAATTCCAGTATTAATCCAGCAAGGGTATCTGCATCCCCTTTCACCTTGTCAAAAACATCATCCTGTCCTATGGTTTTGTAGAGGTCATTTAGCAGGATTTTACCGTCGAAAAGGTATTCGGTTTCGGATAGTTTTTCATAGAATGTCTCGTCCCCGTCCGATTCATCGGTAATCTCACCTACGATTTCTTCGATAATGTCTTCCAGGGTCACAATCCCGCTGGTTCCCCCATATTCGTCAACAACCAGGGCCATATGCTTCTTTTTGGTCTGAAATTCATTCAGGAGGTCATCTATCTTTTTATTCTCCGGAACATAATAGGGTGGCCTGATAAGGGTCTGCCATTGAAAATTTCTACTCTTTTGGATATGGGGCAACAGGTCTTTAATATAAAGTATACCCTTTACCTGGTCAAAGTTTTGCTTATAAATTGGTATTCGGGAATAACCTGATTCAACAGCAATCCTTATTAACTCATCCAGCTTGCTGCCTATTTCTGCTGAAACCACGTCGATGCGTGACTTCATAATTTCCTTAACATCAATATTCCCAAATTTAATGATCCCTTCCAAAATGGTTTTTTCATCCGAAATGGCATCCGCTGTTAGCTCGAGGGCTCCGGAAAGGTCATCCATGGATATGTTCTGCTTCTTTTTAGCCATGCGGGTGTTTACCAGGGAAGTGGAAAATATAAGGATGGAACTGATGGGATAAAAAATCTTTTCAAAAAACCGGAGAGGATAGGCCATGAATAGCGAGAAACGGATGGAATACAGATTGGCATACAACTTAGGCAGGATTTCGCCAAATAGTAGTAGTATAAAGGTAACAACAACTACCTGGACCAGGAATTGGAGGGTTTTTGAGGAACCAAAATCAAGCAGTTGATTCATCAGGTAGGCAGCTAGTATGATAATGCCAACATTGATAAAATTATTGGTGATCAGTATGGTCCCCAGCAACCTTTCCGGCTTGGACAACAATTCAATCACTTTGGCTGAGCGCTTACTGCCCTTCTCTTCCAATTGCTTCTTATCAGCTGGTGAAAGAGAGAAATAGGCAACTTCTGATCCTGAAACCATAGCAGAGCAGAATACCATGATCAGCACGGTTACCAATCCCATTAAAATTCCACCTGTAAACGGAAGGAATGTTACATTAAGCAGTGAAATGAAGGCCAGGGATACAAGATTCTCAGGATCCAAAACGTTTAATTTGGTTTAGAATAACTCAGAATGGAAGATCGTCAGCACCACCAGATTCATTCCCGACATCATTAAATCCATTCTCCTGGCTGTTGTTCCCAGTCCCGGAATTTTGAGAAGGGCTTGGTGATTGTGCAGGCTGTGCAGGCTGTGCAGGAGTTTCCTGAGCTTGTGCAGCCTGTGTTTGAGCGGGCTGTGTCGGAGCAGCTGGTGATTGTGCAGGCTGAGATGGAGCAGCCGGTGTTTGTGAGGGCTGTGATTGCGCAGAAGCTTGATATGATGCTCCGGAGTTGGAGGACATCCCGCTGTCATCAGATCTTTTACCAAGCATTTGCATATTATCACCTATGATCTCCGTGGTATATCTCTTATTGCCATCCCTGTCATCCCAGGAACGGGACTTGATCCTACCTTCAATAAACAGCTGGGATCCTTTCCGTACGTATTTCTCGGCAACCTCTGCAAGTCCCCTCCATAAAACTACATTATGCCATTCAGTGTTAGTCACCTTCTCCCCATCACGGTTTTTATATGTTTCGCTTGTGGCTAAAGAAAAGGAGCATACTGCAGTCCCTCCCTCCAGATACCTGGTTTCGGGATCTTTACCAACATTTCCGACTAATATTACCTTATTTACTGACATATTTTTTTCTTGATTTACTGGACTGCTAAGTTACTTTTAGATTTGTAAATAATGAAATTTAATTGCAAGCGTCCTAATATTCTTAGCCATAGATATTGACATTAGTTTTAGATACTTTATTTCAATGCTAATTGTTTTTGTGGGTATTCTCATAGTATTTCATTCAAACAGGTATGAGCCTGAAAGTTTGAGTATTCAAAACAACAGGATTGATCTACGATATATAAACAAGGTATTTTTTAAAAGATCCCCTTTCAGTTGTTCCAAGCAAGATGTTGAAATAAAAAAGGATGGGGAAATTATTAATTTATATGTTGAAGGCAACTTGATTGGTAGAATCAGAAAGAAGTCAATGGAGCCTGATGATTGGGATCAGGTTTGTAATTTCTTGCAAAATAGTTGATGATAAAGCCCGGCACTGACCGGGTTTTATTGTATCTGCTTAATAATCTGTAATATCTCTGAATCTGTAAGATTTTCTATCTCAGACTTATCGTAAATAGATATCAGAAAAACCGTATCCTTTTTGAATACCACATGAGTGATCACCCTGCCGCCACCGGATTTGCCTTTTCCTTTGCTGGCAATGGCAAGCCGGATCTTATAACAATTATTGCCAATATGAACTCCTAAATCGGGTTCTTCTTCCAGTTGCGTGATGAGCTGTGAAAGTTCATCTCTTCTACGGCTTCCGCAAGTTCGGTCAGAAACAGCTTTTTG